>CAYFQJ010000120.1:0-4203 GCA_964345205.1 uncultured Actinomyces sp.
ATCGGCCCAATCCCACTGCCGGGCCGGGGTCAGAACCTCTGACGGACCCTGGGGCCCACCCACAACGCCAGCCAAGCGCGAAGGCTGATACGGGACACCGGCGTTAAGAGTCTCAACCTCAGCTGAACTGGGACGTTCGCTAACGCCGATAAGTCCAGCAGGGACCGTGCCCTCGGGAAGCACCACGTCACCGACCTCGAAAATCGACAGCGACCGTGCCCCACGTGAAGCATTGCGTTCAGCAATATCTAGCAGCGTATCGAGGATGGACGTGCGCAGTGCGGGAACATCATCGGCTAATGGGTTGCGAATTTCCAGGCGCTTCCGACGGGAATCCTCGGGTGCGAAACCCTGTCGATCGTGTGCATCTCCAATAAATGGGTACGACAGCACCTCGACGAGGCCCGCCTGCGCCAGGACGTCTGAAGTATGACGGCGTGCCCACTGCAGCGGCGTCAGCTCTTGAGCCCCCGGCCCCATCGGCACTCGAGTGGGGACATTTTCGTAGCCGTCAATCCGTGCGATCTCTTCAACCAGATGGGCCGGTCCCACCAGGTCGGGACGCCAAGTTGGAGGAATAACGGTGAAGAAATCGTCCTCGGTCTGAACCTGCGCGCCGATTTTCTCTAGAATTTCGACAATTTGTGCCGAAGAGTAGTCGACTCCGGTGAGGCGCGTGGCCTCACCCAGAGGCAATCTCACGGGTACAGGCGCCACGACCACATTGAGGTCGAAACGTTGCGGATCGGCTTTTCCGCCACCGTACTCTTCTAAGAGAGAAGCAACTCGCTGCACGGCGACTGGCGCCAACTCGGGGTCGACACCACGTTCGAATCGTTTCGATGCTTCGCTGGTCAAACGGTGACGGCGTGAACTGCGTGCCACAGATTTGGCATCGAAATGTGCGCCCTCGATGACCACGGCGGTGGTTGAATCGGTAACTTCCGAGTCAAACCCACCCATGATCCCAGCTAGACCGACTAGCCGAGCTCCCGCGCTACCTTCAGGAGAGTCGGCGATGACGATATCTTCAACATCGAGCTTTCGCTCCACTCCATCAAGCGTGGTGAGTACTTCACCCGCTGCGGCGCGCCTGACCACCAGTGGCTGCGCGACAGATTCGAGGCCGTAGGCATGCAGCGGCTGCCCGAGGTCGAGCATCACGAAGTTAGTGATGTCAACGGGCAACGAGATCGGACGCATGCCGGCTTGGCGCAAGCGTTCAACTATCCAGTCGGGGGTGGCGGCATCCGGGTTCAGTTCGCGAACCACCTGGGTTACGAACCGGTCGCAGGCTGGGCGTCCCTCCAGGTCGGAATCGGCTGCGACGCGCACCTCGAAGGCAGCATCGCTGTGGGGTGGCAGCGGCTCAGGTAGGTTGTTTTCCAAACCGGGATCCGTGAAAGCAGCTCCGGTTGAGTGGCCGTATTCACGCGCCAAACCGCGCATGGAGAAACCATAACCGCGGTCCGGTGTCACGTTGACTTCGAGGACCTCTTCGCCCAGACCCAAAATGCTGATGGCGTCAGAACCGGGGCTTGGCAACTTGCCGGGTTCAAAGCGATCGTCGAGGACGATAATGCCCGCGTGATCATCCCCCAGTCCCAACTCCCGTTCCGAACAGATCATTCCGTCTGAAACGTGACCGTACGTTTTGCGAGCAGCGATGGGGAACGGACCTGGAAGTACCGCCCCGGGCAGCGCCACGACGACGGAGTCTCCGACCTCGAAATTGTGGGCCCCACAGATAATGCCGCGGGATGGCAGGTCCGACTTTTCCTTGCCGGTGCCGGGCTCATCGTTGAACTGGCCGACGTCGACACGGCAGTAGTTAACGGTTTTACCGTTCGAATGCTCTTCCTTATCGATCGTCAATACGCGGCCAACGACCAGCGGGCCGGTGACCGCGGGAGCATGAATTTCTTCCTCTTCGAAACCCACCTGCACCAAAGATTCAGCTACTTGCTCCAGGGTTGTTTCCGGAGCGACCTCAACGTGGTCGCGAAGCCATGACAGTGAAACGTAAGGCATCTCAGTGCCCTTTCCCCAATAGTCCGAACTGTTCCGAGAACCGCATATCGCCCTCAACAATGTCCCGCATGTCTTCGATCCCGTAACGCAGCATAAGGGTGCGTTCCAGTCCCATTCCGAAGGCAATGCCCGTATGTTCCTCCGGGTCGATGCCGTTGGCGATCAACACGTTGGGGTTGACTACGCCGCAGCCGCCCCACTCGATCCAGCCGGGTCCGCCCTTCTTTTGCGGGAACCAAAAGTCCATCTCCGCACTCGGTTCTGTGAACGGGAAGAACGAGGGCCGCAAGCGAGTCTTCACGTCCGGGCCAAAAAGCGCTTGCGCTAGCTTGTCAAGGACCCCTTTGAGGTCGGCCATTGTCAGATTCCGATCAACGGCGAGACCTTCGATTTGGTGGAAAACCGGTGTGTGCGTCGCGTCGAGGGCGTCTGAACGGAAGACTTTACCGGGGCACGCAATATAGAGGGGCGCCCCCTGGCTGAGCATTTCGCGAGACTGCACGGGCGACGTATGCGTTCGCATCACCAGGTGTCCGTCTGTGGCGCTGGTACCCCCCACGGAAGTTCCATCCAGATAGAAAGTGTCCTGCATCTGTCGAGCTGGGTGGTCGGCATCAAAGTTGAGTGAATCGAAGTTGAACCATTCGTGTTCGACTTCGGGGCCCTCAGCAACGGCCCAACCCAGGCTGAGGAAGAAGTCGGAGACCTCTTCGATTAGTAATGACAGCGGGTGGCGTGCTCCCACCGGGGTACGATCAACGGGAACGGTAACGTCAACGGCTTCATTGCGGAGGACGGCCGACTCATGTTCGACCTCAAGCACCGACTGTCGCGCTTCAAACGCAGCCATCAGTTGCTTGCGGGCACCGCCAAGATTTTTCCCCGCGGCGGCGCGCTGGTTGCCCGGAAGGTCCTTGATTCCACGGTTCGCAATGGTCAAGGGCGAGCTGTCACCCAAAAGCCGGGTGCGTTCCACCTTGAGCTGGTCGAGGCTGTCAGCTGCATCCACAGCTGCCGTTGCCCCATCGATCCACTGGCCGATTGCGATTTCATCGCCCGGATCCAGAACTGTACCGTCACTGGGCGTTACGCCTGTTACTGACATTCCACTACCTTCAGAATCGGATTTCGGGTTGTTCGATAACCCGCTTTCGTTTCGCATCTAGCCTAGTGCTTCCGACCTCACCATGAACATTTTGCCCAAACGTAGGACTAGGATGGGTCCGTAGGCCGTTGATTATTCAGTAGTGCCAGGTACGACGGCCTCCAACAGTGACAGAAAGGCCAGACGGTAATGTCGGACAGTTCCGCTGCTCATCCAGGGCCCTCCCCCTTACGAACGGAGCGCCGCCGCATCCCCCACTTACAGCGAGATGCCGATACCGGCCGCAAGATCACCATTCTGACTGCCTACGACGGTGCGGTCGCGCCGATCCTTGAAGCCGCCGGGGTCGATGCGCTGCTGGTGGGCGATTCGATGGGTAATGTCACTCTCGGCTATGACACCACTCTTCCGGTCAGCCTGGAGGATATCGAACGAGCCACAGCTGCCGTGGCGCGATCAACCTCTCGCCCACTGATTGTTGCTGACCTTCCTTTCGGCAATTTTGAAGAGAGTTACGCGCAGGCTTTCGCCAGTTCGGCGCGCCTTCTCAAGGCCGGAGCGCAGTCGGTGAAGGTCGAGGGCGGTAAGGTCCGGGCGCCGCTGATCGAGAGCCTGGTCGCCAATGGCGTTCCGGTCATGGCCCATTTGGGGTACACGCCCCAGGCTGAACACGTCCTCGGCGGACCACGCCTGCAGGGGCGCGGTGAAGCCGCCGCGCAGCTGATCGCTGACGCCCATGCCGTTCAAGAAGCGGGTGCCTGGTCAGTGGTGTTAGAGATGGTGCCGGCAGATGTGGCCGCCGCGATAACTGAACAGCTGACAATTCCCACCATTGGCATCGGAGCGGGACCGGACTGCAGTGGTCAGGTACTGGTTTGGACGGATATGGCGGGACTAACCCAGTGGTCACCGAGCTTCGCCAAGAGGTTCGCGGAACTGGGTGAAAGTTTGCGTACGGCTGCCGCCGACTATGTTGACCAGGTTCAGTCGGGCCAGTTTCCCAGCGCGCAGCATCATCGGAACAACTGAACTTTAGGTTCCTGTCTGTTTGTAACAACTGAGACACG
>CAYFQJ010000120.1:4213-4819 GCA_964345205.1 uncultured Actinomyces sp.
AGTATGAGGTACAAGATGGCACAAGGTAATGAAGGTTCGCGGCCCGCACAGCAGGGACTGCTGGTCGCGGGGAACATTTCATCGGAACGTTCAGTTCCCGCCGCGATTGAACGGCCCGAGTATTTATTCCATGATGGCCCCGAAGTGGTGACTGCCAGCGAGATCAAATCTGCCGAAACAATCGAGAAGATCCGTCGCGCCGGGAAGATTGCCGCTGACACCCTTGCTCTTGTCGGTGAGGCCGCGCGGCCGGGCGTAACTACTGACGCCCTCGACGAATTGGCTCACAACTACCTCATCTCCCAGGGCGCCTACCCATCCCCCTTGCGGTACATGGGCTTCCCCAAGTCGATTTGTACGTCATTGAACGAGGTTATTTGTCACGGAATCCCCGATGATCGGGAGCTGCAGGACGGCGACATTCTCAACGTTGACGTCACCGCCTACCTGGATGGGGTCCACGGCGACACCTGCGCGATGTTCCTAATCGGCGACGTTGACGAAGAGTCGCGTCTGCTGGTGGAGCGCACGGAGGCCGCCCTCTACCGAGGAATTAAAGCGGTGAAACTCGGCCGGGAAATCAAGGCGATCGGCCGTGTCAGCTCT
>CAYFQJ010000121.1:0-3811 GCA_964345205.1 uncultured Actinomyces sp.
AGCGTCACCAAGATACGTCATACCTGTGCCGGATGGAGTCTGTCCGTAGATGGCATAACCTGTTGCGCCGGAAGACGGGGTCCAACTAATTTGGGCTTTATCGTACATGGATTTTGCAGTTAGATTCTTGACAGGTAGTGGTTCTAAACGTGCATTCGTGTAGGCGTAGGTAGTGCTCCTACCCATCACCCTTTGACCGTTGATCATTTTGTAAGGAAAAACTCGATAGAAGTAATAGCCGGGCTCAGATATGGAATCGTTGTATCCGGGACTGGTTACGATATATCGATAGGAGAAATATGGACTCGAAGGAGTTCTTCGATAAATGGCATATCCATCTGCATCAGCAACAGGAGACCAACGAAGTCGGGCGATGGATTCTGAACTGTTGACGGTAAGGTTGGTGATAGGAGCAGGTGCCATTGTCACGAGAATAGAAGCAAAATTGCTCTTCTCCCCCACAATCCGAATGCCACTGACTGTCTTATAGGGATAAACGAAGTAGAAGAAGTAACCGGGTTCTAAAACAACATCTTCATAGCTTGAAGCAGTTACCGCTGTTAAGTATGACATCGAAGTGCCTGATGGTGCTTGGCGATAGATGAGATATCCTTCTGCTTCAGGAATCTGAGTCCAACTCAAGCGAGCAGTCGATTCGGTCGAAGTTACCTTGAGATCTCTCACCGGAGGAGGGATCATGGTCACGAGGGTATAGACATAACCTGTACTGGATCCTAAGTAGCGCTGACCGTTAGCAATACGATACGGACGTACCATATAGAAATGATAGCCTTCCTCAGTTACTTGGTCATCGAAAGATGATGTCTGTACATCTTTGTAGAATGTCATTCCTGTGGCGGAAGGTGTCCTGCGATAGATAGCATAGCCATCCACATCGGGGACAGGCGACCAACTCAAGCGAACTGTCGTGCCGGAACTACTAACCGACAAATTCGTTACAGGAGAAGGCGCAGTAAAGGCTTCAGCAAACGTATAGCCATTGCTTTGACCTAGAACCATCTCACCGTTATTCATGACATAGGGATACACAGCGTAGAAGTGGTATCCGGTCTCCGTCACAGTGTCCGTGAAATTTGGAGCAGCTTGATCTGCATAATAAGTCATGGTTGAGGCCGAAGGTGTCCGCCGATGAATCAAATAACCCTCTGCATTTGGCGATGGCGTCCAGCTTACATGGATTGTTAGGAGATCGTCTTTGGCTGTAAGATTCGTCACCGGATCTGGTGCAACAGTCATCGCCTGACGCGTTGTAAGCTCAACCTCTTCGACGGTCTCATTTTCGATGAGCGTCGCTTCTTCTACATCACCATCCGGGCTATCAACCGATACGTCCGTCTCGAGAGGTTCTACAATCTCAGGACTACTTTCATTTGTCTCAATAACTATTGAATCAATCGT
The DNA here is from genome assembly GCA_964345205.1 of uncultured Actinomyces sp. Lineage (GTDB taxonomy): Bacteria > Actinomycetota > Actinomycetes > Actinomycetales > Actinomycetaceae > Scrofimicrobium. The sequence goes on from CAYFQJ010000121.1 coordinate 1,420, forward strand.
AGTCTCCAGAACACTTGTAGCCTCTAGATTATTCAGTTCAATTTCGGTCTCTACGACCGGTAAATCTCCATCAACACTTTGTTTGGAATTATCAACTTCATCTATAGATTCTTCAGCATTTTCTGTTGGGAGTGAATTCGGAATTTCCTCTACGGCTAAGGTTGAAGTATCTTTATTGACTTGCTCTAACGGATCCGCTAGAGGTTCTGTCACTATGACATCGTCAACAGTTACGCCAGAAACAGGCGCTACATCCGAAACTTCATCACCTATAGGAGGAACGGCAACAATCGCAGAATCCACATTAGTCGGCTCCGTGATATCTGCACCTGCAAAGTGAGTAGTAGATGGAACTAAGGCCAATACCACAGCAAGGATAAGGCTATACGCTACCCATCGAATTGCTCTTTTATTCTTTCGAGAAACCATTCACTCCTCCGATATCCTCAACACCAATTTCCGTTCAAGTCGTTGCTTTGAAGGATTAGCACGATGCATAAACTACAATTTGCCATTGTGTGCGTGAAAATTTTCTTCATGAAGTCTTAAGATAAATTACCAAACCTTATTAAGCAAGGAAACAAATAGAAAAACACATAAATATTTAGAAAACCATCCTATATTCACCAAGGATATCCCCTTCTTATCAACGAAAAAAGCCACTCCCCTATCTCCTCTAATCTGAGCAAAAAGAATCCGGCTACTCTTCAGCAACCGGATTCTGAAAATGGCACGACAGCGATCGGACTGTCCTATTTGCCTACGATGGATCGTGTTTATTTCACGATGCCGTAAACGTACCTATTACTTGTTCCGACAAGGCGCTCACCCGATGTATCTACGCGATAGGGATAGACCCGGTAGAAATAGGTTCCGGCCTGACTTACTGTGTCGTTGAAGCCTAGCCTTGTCACCATATAGCGATACTTGAAGGTCGTCTCACCCGGTCCCATCCGATAGACGATGTAGCCATCCACCGGCTCAGAGGTTTTCCAGCTTAGTGCGATTGTTTTCCCACTTGTGACCGCACGGAGATTTGAGATGGGCGGTGGGGCTACCACTTGAGACTTGGCGTAGACGTACCTGGTACTCTGGCCAAAATTCCGAATGCCGTTCACGGTGCGATACGGGAACACTCTGTAGTAATGGAAACCCTCTTGTGTCACAGCGTCACGGAAAGATGTCGAAGTTACCAGCATTCTATACGCCATACTTGATTCCCCGGGGGCTTGGCGGTAAATCATGTAGCCATCGGCTCCGGGAGAAGCAGTCCAAGATAGAGTAATATTCATGCCACTGCTTTGAGACTTCAGATTCGTAACCGGAGCAGGAGGAGCAGGCATCTGGGCTGTTGCATAGACATAAGAATGGCTGTAGCTGATGTATCTAACACCGTTATATGTCCGATAAGCATACACACGGTAGAAGTGGAAACCTTCTTGGGTCACCGCATCATTGAAAGCTTTGCCGGTAACCATATACCGATATGTCATGTTTGTTTCGCCTGGGGCTTGGCGATAAATAATATAACCTTCCGTCTGAGGATCATCTTGATTCCAAGAGAGCCGGATTGTCATGTCTGTAGCAACGGCTTTTAAATGGTAAACCGGAGGGGGTTTAAGGGTCCATGCAGCTGTCAGAATCGTGTCTTCGATAATAGGTGTTTGTTGATAGTAATCCGGACCTATATACCAACCATCGAAATAATAGTTGGTGCGTTCAGGGAGGAGAATTGGAGCGAGTTGTCCTTTGGGAAGCTCCAAGTTATACGTAGAACCACCGTTGATTGTTCCGCCGTTTGCTTTATAAGTTAACGTGACTGTTTCGCCCCAGTAGGCTTTGAGCGTTGTGTTTTGATATAAGAGCTGCCCTGCGTATAACGTATCATTGAGTAACCAACCAGCAAGAGGATATCCGGGTCGTGTAGCCGGAGGCAGGCGGTCCAGAGCCGAAGTGCCTTTCTTGATCTCAAAGACATACGTAGATTGCCCGTCGTACGTACCTCCTGTTAAATCGCAGGTTACGGTAATGGCCTGTGCCCAAATTGCCACAAGCGATACATTTTGTGTCAACGGTTGATTGTTGTATCTAGCTCCATTCAGTAGCCAACCATCTTGGACATAGCCTGTCTTTGCTAACCAAGGTTCATAGATCAGAGGCTCACCCTTCTTCTGGAGGAAGCTTAGTTCACCACCCATCAAGGTTCCCCCGTTTGGGTTGTAAGTGACAGTTACAGCTTCTGCCCATACGGCGACCAAGGTGGTGTCTTCAAAGATCACCTGATTGCCATATTCTTCACCGTCTCTTAGCCAATGCGTCAAAATGTAGCCCGGGCGATGCACCAAGGTACCGGGATGCGTGATCGTTTCCCAGAACCGAGGAATATGCTCAC
>CAYFQJ010000121.1:3821-4813 GCA_964345205.1 uncultured Actinomyces sp.
GGTTCCGCTGTACCTCCGCCCAAGACCAAGGTCACGGTGACGGTTTCTCCGCCACGAGGTTTAAGGGGTTCAGTAGATTCTGCTGCCACAGGAGTCGATGGCGCATTTTTTATTGGGGTCGGTTCGGTGGTGACTTCAAGAGGATCTGTGGCGACTTCGGTCGTAGGGTCAGGTTCTGCAGTAATCTGCAGTTCTGTATCAACGTCGCTGTCTGTAGTCTCTTCAACCGATGTCGGCTGAACTTCATCAGGCAACTCAGTAGTTGGGAGCACTTCATCCGTCAGCTCTAAGCTCTGCGATTCTTCCACCGACGGTTCGGTAAGTAATAGATCTTCCGGCGGCAACTCCACCGATGTAGGTTCCGGTTCCACCGTTTCCGTTGTTTGATCATCTGCCATCTCTGCACTGAGAACAGCTAGACTCAAGCTGTTTGCTAAGAGTCCGAAGATCAATAGCGCAAGGAGAATGATTTTACTTCGCCTATTTTTCATTTGATTTTCCTCCATTTGATTTTTCTGTGAGGCTTTTGCAAACACTAAAGATTAGATAGAGGGCTTTTTCACCCAAAAGCCCCCTCGATTTCCCTCGCTTACTTCTGAACGATCCCGTATACGTAAGCTGTGCTATTCCCTACCAAACGCTCTCCGACATCGTTGACCCGATATGGATAGACTCGGTAAAAATACGTACCGGCCTTGGTGACGCTATCTAAGTAACTCGGTCGGGTGACCATATAGCGATATTTGAACGTCGTCTCGCCCGGTCCCATGCGATAGATAATGTAGCCTTCAGTAGGATCGGTTGGTTGCCATGTCAAGGTGATATTCCTTGCTTGAGTAGAGGCCTTGAGATTCTTTACCGGACCGGGAGGAACTTGGATTGCTTTGGCATAGACATACTTGTCACTACCACCTAACACGCGCTTTCCGTTGATCAGCTTGTATGGATAAACACGATAGAAGTGGAAACCCTCACTCCCAACGGTATCTTTG
>CAYFQJ010000122.1:0-4694 GCA_964345205.1 uncultured Actinomyces sp.
CCCGTTCCCACGCCCGACACCGATCCGGCGGCGGTGGCGCCGTGGCATCCGGGAAGGGTCGCCAGGCTTTTTGTCCGCCAGGGCAAGGGGATTGTGTGTGTCGGAATGGCGGGGGAACTACATCCCCGAGTTACCGCCGAATACGGACTTCCGGCCCGAAGCGCGGCCTTCGAGATCGACTTGGAGACCGTCGCCGGGTTGATGCCGACAAGTCCGGTCAAAGCCAAGAAAGTTTCGGTGTATCCGCTCGCAAAGATCGATTTAGCGCTGGTCGTGTCTGATCCAACAACGGCTGCCGATGTAGAACGCGTCATCCGTAGCAGTGTCGGTTCGGTACTCGAAGAGGTGCAGCTCTTTGACATTTACACGGGCTCTCAGGTCGAGGAAGGCCGACGTTCCCTAGCGTTCTCCTTGACTCTGCGCGCGCCGGACCGCACTTTGACCACCGAGGATGTCGCGGGGATTCGGGCGAAGGTGATCGCAGATTTGGAGAAGCGCCTCAAGGCCATCCTCCGTTCGTAGCAAATGAGTGAGATAATACAGGCATGAAGATTCTGGTAACCGCCGCTAGCCGACACGGTGCGACTCGAGAGATCGCTGAAGCAATAGTCGATAGTCTGCGCGAGGGCGGCCTCGATGTGGATGTTAAGGAACCCGAAACGGTCACTGATCTGACCGGATATGACGCGGTGATTATTGGATCTGCTGTTTACATGCGGCAGTGGGATGGTCGCGCCCTCGATTTCCTTGAACGCTTCGATCAGGACCTTAAAGGCCTCCCCGTCTGGGGATTCTCTGTTGGGATGACCGGTGTTCCACGCCGCGCTCCTCAGGATCCTCGCCGAATCGGTCCTAATGACACGGAACGCCTCTTCCGGCATCACCGTTCTTTTGCGGGGCGCTACGATCCGACGATCCTGCCGCTACGTGAACGGACCATTGCCCGGATGGCCGGCGCTGTTGAAGGCGACTATCGCGACTGGGACGAAATTGCGGCCTGGTCTGCGGGTATTGCCCAAGAGTTGCAGAGCAGCCAACAGTAGCGACCTCGAACGGGGCCGGTATCTGGGTTAACCGTCCTCATCGCGGACACTAATGTATGAATATGCGTCAGTGCGTATAGTCATGCAGGTGAGGTTGGCTGGCAAAATCGTGCCGGACCTCAGGTCAAGATGACGACACTTGGGGGGACAAATGGCCGAAGGTGGGGCGAACACGGTTCTGACCACTAAAGCGGCACGCCACGGCGTTATCCGTGAGGTCCTGGCGTCGAACCCGGTCGGCTCCCAGGGCGAGCTTCGTGGTGAACTGTCGCGGCTCGGCATCGAAACCACGCAAGCGACACTGTCGCGCGATTTGCTGGAACTGCGGGCCACTAAGGTTCGGAACGAAGCCGGGGCACTTATCTACACTCTGGCCGACGGCGACGGTGCGCTCATCCATGATGCTGATGGGGCACTGGAAAAGCTGGCGCGCTGGTGTGAGACCTTGCTGATTGGTAGCGATACGACCGGTCCGCTCCTGGTCATCCGAACTCCGGTCGGGGCGGCGAATTTGCTCGCTGCTGCAATTGACTCGGCTCGGCTTGAAGGAATTTTGGGAACCATCGCTGGTGATGACACAATTTTAGTGACTTGTCGTTCACCGGAAGAGGCCCGCACAGTGGCAGTTCGCCTGGTGGAATTGGCGGAACCAAAAGAAGAGCGTAGCGGCGAATAAAGTAAAGCAATAACGACTACAGAACAGGTATGAAAATGGCGGAGCAGAAGGACCGGGTCGTACTCGCGTACTCGGGTGGATTGGACACTTCAGTTGCGATCGGTTGGATCGAAGAGCAAACCGGCAAAGAGGTAATTGCCGTTGCCGTAGATGTCGGTCAGGGAGGCGAAGATCTGGACGTTATACGCCAGCGCGCCCTCGACTGTGGGGCCGTAGAGGCCTACGTGGCTGATGCTCGCGAAGAGTTCGCTGAAGAATACTGCATGCAAACCTTGAAAGCTAACGCGCTGTACCAGGGCCGGTACCCGCTGGTATCCGCAATCTCGCGGCCTCTTATTTCCAAGCATTTGGTGAAGGCAGCTCGCGAATTTGGGGCCACGACTGTGGCGCATGGTTGCACCGGTAAAGGTAACGACCAGGTGAGGTTCGAAGTGTCGATTACGTCGATCGCTCCTGATTTGGAATGCCTGGCTCCTGTGCGCGACCTCGCCCTCACCCGCGATGTAGCGATTGAGTACGCCGAGAAACACAACCTCCCGATCGAAACCACGAAGAACAACCCGTTCTCGGTGGACCAGAACGTTTGGGGACGCGCAGTTGAGACTGGTTTCCTCGAGGACATCTGGAATGCCCCGACTAAAGACGTTTACAACTACACCGATGACCCAACGTACCCGCCGCTTCCCGACGAAGTAGAAATTACGTTCGAGAAGGGTATTCCCGTCGCCATCGATGGCCGCGATGTGACTCCGCTTGAGGCCATCCAGGAACTGAACCGCCGCGGTGGTGCTCAGGGAATCGGCCGTATCGATATCGTTGGGGACCGTCTGTGGGAATTAAGTAGAGGGAAATTTATGAAGCTCCCGCGGCAATTGTTCTTATCGCTGCCCACCAGGAACTGGAGAACGTCACGTTGGAGCGCGAGCAGGCCCGCTTCAAGAAACGTGTTGACGAGCGGTGGTCAGAACTTGTTTATGACGGACAGTGGTTCTCGCCCCTGAAACAGAACCTTGACGCGTTCATCGACGCCAGCCAAGAATACGTAAGCGGCACCATCCGTATGACTCTGCATGGTGGTCGCGCCGTGGTGACCGGGCGTAAGTCCGACTCGTCACTTTACGACTACAACTTGGCAACTTACGAAACCGGTGACACCTTCGATCAGTCACACGCGAAGGGCTTCATCGAGATCTTCGGGCTTTCTTCGAAGCAGGCCGCTGCGCGCGACGCCCGTTTCGGTCGAGCCATCGAGATTTAGTCACGCAGTTCTGCCCCGAAGCTCGCTGGTTCGGGGCAGAACGTTTTAACCAGTTAGTAAATTATCCCTAGTTGAAGGCATGATTAGAGCATGACCGAGAAGCCGGGCAGCACAGACGATCAACAAGTTAGCCTTTGGGGCGGCCGTTTCACCGGCGGCCCCGCCGAAGCGCTAAGTCGACTCAGTGTTTCAACCCACTTTGATTGGCGTTTGGCGCAGGACGATATCGACGGGTCCCGTGCACACGCGCGGGCTTTGGCGCGGGTTGGACTGCTGACAGACGAGCAGTTGCTTGAACTGTTAGCCGCCCTCGACCAACTGGAGGTGGACGTTGAAGACGGAACGTTCCAACCGCGTCTCGAGGACGAGGACGTCCACACTGCTTTGGAACGAGGGCTGCTCGAGAGGGTCGGCGCGGACACTGGGGGTCGACTGCGGGCGGGTCGTTCGCGGAACGACCAAATTGCGACACTGATCCGTCGTTATCTGCGCCGCGAAGCTCGTCATATCGGCTCCCTGCTACTGGATGTTGCGCAAGCACTCGTATCGCAGTCCAAATCTGCCGGTAATGCCGTCATGCCGGGGCGTACTCACCTGCAACACGCACAACCCGTGCTGGTAGCCCACCAGCTTCTCGCGCATGTTTGGCCGCTACTGCGCGACTTGGACCGACTGCGCGACTGGGACCGCCGGGCCAATGTATCGGCATATGGCTCGGGAGCATTAGCGGGAAACACCCTCGGGTTGGATCCCGAGCAGGTGGCCGCCGACCTGGGCTTCGGTGGCAGCGTCGAAAACTCAATTGACGGGACAGCCTCGCGCGACCTCGTCGCTGAATTTGCTTTCATCATGGCAATGATCGCGGTCGATATTTCTCGTCTGAGCGAAGAAATTATCATCTGGAACACCAAAGAGTTTGACTACGTCACGCTGGACGATTCTTTCTCGACTGGATCGTCGATCATGCCGCAGAAGAAAAATCCCGACGTGGCGGAACTAGCTCGAGGAAAAGCAGGACGCCTGATCGGGGACCTCACCGGCTTACTGGCGACGCTCAAGGGCCTGCCGCTGGCCTATAACCGGGACCTGCAGGAAGATAAAGAACCGGTTTTCGACCAAATCGACACGCTCGATGTGTTGCTTCCAGCAGTCGCGGGCATGGTACAAACCATGAAGTTGAACCTTCCGCGGATGCGAGATTTAGCGCCACACGGCTTCTCCCTCGCGACAGATATCGCCGAGTGGCTGGTTAAGGAAGGCGTTGCGTTTCGAGATGCCCATGAAATTGCCGGCGCCTGCGTGCGAGAGTGCGAAGATCGCAATATTGAGCTTTGGGACCTGTCGGACGACGACTTCGCAACAATTTCAGACTCGCTGACCCCGAAGGTGCGCGATGTTTTGACTCTCGACGGCTCGGTTGGCGCACGCAGTGGCCGCGGGGGGACGGCCCCCGCACGCGTGTGCGAACAGCTTGCTGAAGCCGTAACTCAGATTGAAGAATGGCGCCAGTGGACCCGAGAATAATCGGGGCTGAACAGGCGCGAGCCACAAATTTTAGTAGCAAACGAGGAGACAATCGTGAACGAACTGCTGTCTGAGCTGCAATGGCGTGGGTTGATTGCCCAGCACACTGATTTAGAGTCATTGAGTGAAGCCCTCGATGCCGGACAGATCACCTACTATTGCGGTTTTGACCCGACAGGTCCCTCCCTCCACC
>CAYFQJ010000123.1:0-1082 GCA_964345205.1 uncultured Actinomyces sp.
TCCCCAGAACACCTCACCCGTGTCGTAGGTGACCGGTGAGCCGTCCCAACGAACAGATTTCCCGTTCGACTCCATGGTCAGTTGCTGCAAATAGGCCGGGAACCGATGGAGGTACTGCGAGTACGGGAGTACGGCGTGCGTATCTGCACCCAGGAAGCACGTGTACCAGATGTTCAGCAGACCCATAATCATGGGGAGGTTTTCACGAACCGGAGCGGTTTGGAAATGCACATCCATGGCATGGAAACCCTCGAGGAGCTTCTGGAAGTTCTCGGGCCCCAGGGCAATCGCCAGCGTCGTTCCGACCGCCGATGAAACCGAGTACCGTCCTCCAACCCAGTCCCAGAAACCGAAAGCGTTTTCCGGGTCGATCCCGAATTCAGCGACCTTATCCAGAGCCGTCGACACCGCAATGAAGTGGCGCTGGATGGCGTCCGCACTGGCATCTCCATCGGTGGTGACACCCTTGTCGGTGAGTGTCTGTGTGAACCAGTCGCGCACGATCCGCGCATTCGTCAGTGTTTCCAGTGTGGTGAAGGTCTTCGACGTCACGACAACTAGGGTGTCCTCGGGGTCGAGCCCCTTGAGTGCCTCTCCAACGTCGGTGGGGTCAATATTGGAAATGAAGACGCATTCCAAATCTTCAGCGACGTAGGGTTTCAATGCCTCATAAACCATGACGGGCCCGAGGTCGGAGCCGCCGATCCCAACGTTGACGATGGTGGTGAACTTCTTGCCGGTGTAACCACGCAGTTCGCCGCTGCGCACCCGATCCGCAAAGCGGTAAACCCGGTCCAGCACTTCATGGACTTCTGGGATGACGTTTGTGCCATCTACTTCAACACTGTCGGTCGCCGGACGACGCAGCGCTGTGTGCAAAACGGCGCGCCCCTCGGTCACGTTAATCTTTGCTCCCGAGAACATGAGGTCACGATAGGCCTCAACTTTGGTTTGCTCAGCAAGATCAACCAGCTGCTGCAAAATCTGGTCATCAATCAGGTTCTTTGACAGATCTGCCATGAGGTCGGCGGCGTCGAAACTCCACTTTTCTGCCCGCTGCGGGTCCTTTTCGAACCATTCAC
>CAYFQJ010000123.1:1092-2862 GCA_964345205.1 uncultured Actinomyces sp.
GGTCGGGGAAGAAATTCTCGGCTGACTTTTCCAGAGCCTGCCACGCTGGGGTCGAAGTCGGGTCGATGGCAGCCAGGGGTGGCACAGATGGTTTAGACATTGGTACTCCTCAAATTATTTCAGTTAATCATATTCAAGTGGCGCGACTTTACGCAGTTTCGCCCACCTGAATCGGGATCTTGCGAGCCGGCACCCCGGCATTCTCAAAGGAAACGACCTCAACTATTGGGAGCAGCGCCAACCACCATTGATCCCGGGGGCGACGCTTCTCCATATCGACTTCGTGCCCCATATCGCTGACGGGTTCGCCTTCTAGTTCATTGCTGTGCATCCCCACATAGATTGCGTCGTGTTCCCCCTCATCAAGCATCCACTGTAGTTTCCGCACGGCAGCGTTCACGAGGCGGGTTGCGAGCAGCCGATCGAAGGACGTGGGCGCACCCCCCTGTTGGATGTATCCAAGTGCCGAATTTCGCACGTCGAAGATCCCCTCACCGGCCGCTTCGAAAGCCTGTGCCACGAATTTGCGGTCGTAGTGAGTCGAGGTCTCTTCGTTCATGACGACGAGCATCAGGCGACGGCCCTGTTCGAAGGATTCGCGGAGCTTATCGGCATCAGAGCTCAGCCGGTCAAGATGCAACGGACGTTCGTTAATGTAAACGTACTCGGCTCCTGAAGCGAGGCCACTCATCATGGCGAGGTAGCCGCATTTGCGTCCCATCGCCTCGGCAACGAAACAGCGCCGAGACGCGGCTGCTGACTCTTTAATGCGGTCCAGTGCCCACACTGCGTTATTTAGTGCGGTGTCGGCACCGACCGCGAGTTCAGCTCCGGGCAGGTTGTTGTCGATCGAGGCCGGAACAAGAACCACGGGAATATCAAGAGCCGGGAACTTAGCTTTTTCCTCTTCTATTGCTTTGACTCCCAGGTACGCGTTGAAACCGCCGATAACGATGAGGGCGTCAATCTGGTTGCGTTCAATGGCTCGCCCCAGTGCGTAGAACGACTCAACTGGTGGAACCACGCGTGAAGTCCCCAGTTCAGCTCCCCCGTCGAAAGCCCAACCTTCCACGTCAGCCCAGGTCAACTCGTGAACGTCACCATCAGCCAACCCGTGCCAGGAACCGTCCACACCCAGCATTGTCCACCCGCGGTGAATGCCAATACGGACCGCGGCGCGAGCGGCGGCGTTCATACCGGGTGCCAAACCGCCAGCGTGGAGAATGCCAACGCGCACTGACTGTTTTTCTTCGGAACGGTTCTGAGGCGGATCTGAAAGTACTTTGAAGATGTCGCCCATCTCGTAGTAGGAGCGTCCCCGCGCCAGGCGTGCCTGCTCATAGTCGCCGGCGTCAATCATTTTTTGCACTGAGCGAGTGGCGATAACTGCGGCCTCAAGATCAATGCGGCTCACTCGGTTTTGGCGGATCCCGAGGATGCACGCCTGCCCCGCAGTTCCAGGTTCCAAAATCTGCTGGACAGCTGCGTACCCGAGCATTGTGGACATCCACCGGTCGTAGGCCGATGGAGCCCCGCCTCGCTGGACGTGCCCCAAAATCGAGATCCGCGGATTCTCTCCGAGGCCGTCCCGAAGTGCCTGTGCGACGTCCTCTGTGGAAACCGGGTTCCCCTCGGTGTCCCGGGCGCCCTCGGCAACAATAATCATTGACTCGCGTCGTCCCGCTGCGCGCCCCTGTTCGAGGAGATGACACATTTTCTCTTGCCAGCCTGGTTCGGCGGGACTTTCAGGAGTGAAAACGTAGTCCGCCC
>CAYFQJ010000123.1:2872-4574 GCA_964345205.1 uncultured Actinomyces sp.
GGCGCCCCATGACTTCAAGAATAAAGGTGCGCTGATGTGATGCGGCTGTCGACGAGATCTGGTCCATGGCGGTGACGATACGATCCAGGGCCGTATCCGCGCCGATGGTCATATCTGAACCGACCAGGTCGTTATCGATGGAACCAACCAGGCCTACAATCGAAAGCACGGGGTAGTTAGCGGCCGTCTCGGCACTGATTTTCCCGGCTGCTAACAGTTCCTCGACGTGCTGGGTCCATTCGGAACGGAACTCGTCGGCCCCGGCAAGAGAACCGTCTCCTCCGATAACGATGAGGCGGTCAATTCCCGCCTTTAGAAGGTTGAGGGCCGTCATTTGGCGCCCCTCATACGTGCGGAACTCGTCAGAACGGGCGGAACCGATGACTGTGCCACCGCGCGGCAAAATGGAGGAAACGTCCTTCCAGGTCATTCGTTTGAGGGAGTCCCCTCCGTGTACCGCCCCGATCCACCCTTCCAAGATGGCGTACGGTTCAGCGCCGGCCACGAGGGCGGTGCGGACCACGGCCCGAACGGCCGCATTCATTCCGGGCGCATCCCCACCTGAAGTGAGTATGCCAATTTTCTGGGGTTTTCCGGTTTCCGGATTGATCCCCACAATCATTTCCGACATGGTCGGCACCTTTCCCCGTGGCGGCAGCCACGCTATTTCTGTTGGGCAGCCTGCAGGTTCTGCTCGATAGCGGCAAGGAACTCTTCAGTGGTCAGCCACGGCTGTTCCGGCCCAATAAGTAACGCCAGGTCCTTCGTCATCTGTCCGCCCTCGACAGTTTTGATAACCACCTGTTCGAGGTTGTTGGCGAATTCTGCGACCTCTGGTGTCTCATCCAGCTTCGCCCGGTGAGCCAAGCCGCGAGTCCACGCAAAAATGGAGGCAATCGGGTTCGTCGATGTCGGGTTGCCCTTCTGGTGTTCCCGGTAGTGTCGGGTAACTGTGCCGTGAGCGGCCTCGGCCTCTAATGTGCGGCCGTCGGGCGACATGAGGACGGACGTCATGAGTCCGAGCGATCCGAATCCCTGCGCGACAACGTCGGACTGCACGTCACCGTCGTAGTTCTTGCAGGCCCACACGTAGCCGCCCTCCCACTTCATTGCGGCGGCAACCATGTCGTCGATCAGGCGATGCTCGTAAGTTAGGCCCGCAGCTTCGAACTGCTCTTTGTACTCGGTGTCGAAAACTTCCTGGAAAATATCCTTGAACGCACCGTCGTAAGCCTTCAAAATGGTGTTCTTCGTTGACATGTACACCGGGAAGTTACGCTGAAGTCCGTAGGCGAACGAGGCGCGAGCAAAGTCCCTAATCGACTCGTTGAAGTTGTACATCCCCATGACAACGCCACCGGTTTCGGGAATCTCGACGACATCGTACTCGATCGGGTCGGAACCGTCCGCCGGCTGGTACGTCATGGTGACGGTGCCGCCCTGAGGGGCCTTGAAGTCGGTGGCACGGTACTGGTCACCGAATGCGTGGCGGCCAATGACGATCGGCTTGGTCCAGGTGGGGACCAACCGGGGAATGTTGTCAATAATGATTGGTTCACGGAAGATGACGCCGCCCAAAATATTGCGGATTGTCCCGTTGGGTGAGCGCCACATCTGCTTGAGGTCGAACTCTTCAACCCGGGCCTCATCTGGTGTGATGGTCGCACATTTGACGCCGACCCCGTACTTCTTGATCGCCTCG
>CAYFQJ010000124.1:0-4534 GCA_964345205.1 uncultured Actinomyces sp.
CCCACAGATTTTGCGACTAATCAGGCAGTTCCCCCAGATCGCGGACAAGGATTGGGGCGTCGGCGCGGGCCTCGAGACGCTGCGCCAACTGGTTCGCCGTGCCGTAGCCGTAAAGGCTGAAGTCGTGGCAGCAGATTTTCGCGAGGGCGGCCTCAGGGAGATCCTCAACTACGGACACACACTGGCGCATGCGATCGAAAAACTCACAGACTTCAACGTCCATCACGGTGAGGCAGTTGCTATTGGCTGCCTTTTTGCTGCCGAAGTGGCCCGAGAGCTGGGCACACTCGACAGCAGCGACCTCGAGGAACACACCGAGATCTTGGACCTGATGGGGCTCCCATTGACCCATGCGGCCTCATCGGCTGCTGAACTTTTTGATCTGATGGCAACAGACAAGAAAACTCGCGGGTCTCAACTCAGATTCGTTCTCTTAGACGGGATCGGCACCGCGAAAACAGTGAATGTTAACCGCGAACTCCTCGAAACTGTCGCGGCAAAGTCGAAAGTATTGGTGTGACAAGTAACAACCGCATCATTACGGTACTGATCGGTGCAATTGGGGCGGGGAGGACATCTGTCGGATCCGCCCTTGCAGCGCAACTAGATGTCGAACTGTCGGAAACCGAAAACCTGATTAGCGAGATGCAGAAGTTGCCCTTTTCTACAGTGATCCTGAACTCCGAGGCCAGTGACGTCGCACAGTTGGCGGCTGAATCGGCTTTGGCCCAACTGCAAGCCGGGGGGCCGGATCGGGTGGTGACTCTGCTTCCGATGACCCTGGGTGATCCAGATGTGCGGGAGCAAGTGGCAGCACTGGCGGAGGCTGGCATACCGGTATTGGCGCTGCAGTCACCCGTCGCGGAACTCGCACGCCGCGCGGGTCTGAATGCGCCCCGATCGGTGGCGCTGGGGCAGCCTCGTGGAATGTTCACACGTCTAGTCAGCGCACTGACAGAACAGTTCAATTTGGTCGGTGCTGAGCCGGTGGACACTATGGGACGCGTCCCAGAAGAGGTCGCAGCAGCGATCATCGAAGAATACACGTTAGACTAGCGCCTGAAACTAACCGTAGAAACGAGTGAGAACGTGGCAACAACGAACGACCTGAAAAACGGACTGATCATGGTAATCGAAGGGCAACTGTGGCAAGTGTTGGAGTTCCAGCACGTGAAGCCCGGTAAGGGACCAGCTTTCGTGCGCACCAAGATCCGGAATGTCCATTCTGGTAAGTCCGTCGACCGCACTTTCAATGCGGGAGTGAAAATTGAAACCGCGACCGTTGACCGTCGCGACATGACCTTCCTGTACAAGGACGGCTCAGACTTCGTGTTCATGGATGGAAACACCTATGAGCAGGTCAATATTGCCGAGGAAACCGTCGGGGATGCCGCTAACTTCTTGACTGACAACCAGGTTGCGATCATTGCGTTCTACAATGATGATGTGCTGTCAGTCGAACTTCCCGCGACTGTGAACCTCACAGTGACACACACGGAACCGGGCCTGCAGGGCGACCGTTCTAACGCAGGAACGAAACCTGCAACAGTCGAAACTGGATACGAGATTCAGGTTCCCCTGTTCATTGACGAAGGCACCTTGATTCGGGTCGATACCCGCACCGGTGACTACGTAGGACGAGCAAACGACTGACGTGGGACGGAAAAAGGGGACGTTCACCTCAAGGACCCGGGCTCGTAAGCGCGCTGCCGACGTCATTTTTGAGGCGAACTTAAGACGGTTGGACACCAACCCGCAGGCAATTCGCGACCTACTTGAGGAACGGCGCGTCATCACGGCCGCCGAGACTGGCCTGCCGCCGTACGCGGTGCAAATCGTTGAGGGGGTGGCTGACAGTTTAGGTCAGCTTGACCAGCTCCTCGCGAAACGAGCTAAAGTTTCATCCCTGGACCGTCTACCTGGCGTTGACTTAGCAATCATGCGGGTCGCGGTTTGGGAGATGATTTACAACAGCGAAGAAGTTAGCCCTATCGTTGCGATCAGCGAGGCGGTCGCAATCGCGAAAAGCATCTCCACAGAGCGTTCGCCGGCTTTTGTTAACGCGGTACTTGATTCGGTTCGACGCGATCTGGCCGACGAACCAGTGACCGCAGAGATGATTGATGAGACGCTAGTCCCGATTGTTCCGGCTGTCCCGGTTGTCGATGCTGAGTCGGGGACTTTGGCCACAGCGGCTTTTGATCCCGCAGACGAAGATTTGGACGAACTGCTCGGCGAATACTGAGACAAGTTCGCGCTATGGCGACAAAGGCGCAGTGACTTTCGTCACTGCGCCTTTGTCGTGCTCCCAGGCTCCTAAATTATGCTGACCTGCGCATTGATCCGATCTTATTGCGCAAATAAAATCGTTTGGAACAATTTAGGCCAAAGTAAAAATATAGTCTAGCTCTCTAGTCTTCTGTTATTTGAGATTCGTTGTGCCCTCCCGGTATGAATATGCCACTATCAATCCACGAGCATCCGTAAGGTAACGGGAGGACGTACGGTATGAGTGTTCCAAAATTGAGTCTGGAGCAACGACGCGCGGCGTTAGAAAAGGCTACGGCTGCGCGGCGCCGCCGAGCCGATCTGAAAATCGCCCTAAAAAAGAAAGAAATTTCTTTGCGTGAGGTGTTGGCTCTGTCGGATGAGGAAGAAGCGATCGCGAAGATGCGCGTTATCGCGCTGTTGGAAGCTTTGCCTCGCATTGGTCCCATACGAGCCCAACAACTTATGGAAGACCTTGGCATCGCCCCGAACAGGCGCATCCGCGGTCTGGGTGAGATTCAGAAGGGTGCGTTACTTAGATTCATTGAGCAGATGTGAGATACTGGCCCGGTGACTGACCTAAACGTTTTTGTTCTCGCCGGGCCAACCGCTGTGGGGAAGGGAACGGTGGTGACTGAGCTTCGCCACCGATTTCCACAGCTCGTAGTATCAATATCGGTGACAACCAGAGCCCCTCGCCCACTTGAGGAAGACGGGGTTGACTACTTTTTCATCAGCGACGATGAGTTCCAAGAATTGATTGCCGAAAACGGCTTGTTGGAATGGGCAGTCGTCCACGGTCAACACAAATACGGAACGCCCCGCGAATGGGTGCTGCAGCAGAGCCAGTCCGGTCGCACAGTACTTCTGGAGATTGACCTGGATGGAGCCCGGCAAGTTCGTCAGACACTTCCGGAGGCCACCCTCATTTTCTTAATGCCGCCCTCGTGGGAGGAACTCGAACGGCGCCTATTAGGGCGCGGAACAGAGGGACCCGACGAACGGCAACGTCGTTTGGAAACGGCTCGCGTTGAGATGGAAGCCGCCCCCGAATTTGATCACGTGGTGATCAACGACGACTTGGACTCCGCCGTGGGGGACTTGGCGGCACTTTTGGGTCTAGTCTAAGATGTAACTGTGCGCTGTCTGCTCACCACCGTGAACCAGACGCGAAAAGAAAGAGAGCATTGCTTCCTATGAACGGAATTGTCGCTAACCCCCAGGGGATTACGTACCCTCCAATCGATGAGCTCGTAGAACGTACGGATTCAAAGTATGCGTTGGTGATTTATGCGGCGAATCGGGCGCGTCAGATTAACGCCTACAACATTCAGCTGGAATCAAACATGATTCAGTACGTCGGTCCGGTCGTCCCCATTGACGCCGACGACAAAGCTTTGGCGATTGCCCTGCGCGAGATCGTTGAAGACAAACTTGAACTGCGCGCTAATGAAGCACAGTAGTAACCTGTTCGTCCCGCCCACCGTCGTGGTGGGCGTGGGCGCAGGCATCGCATCATACAAAGTGGTGCAAGTTGTCCGCGATCTTCGTCGGGCCAACTGCAACGTCTACGTAATTCCAACGATCGATGCCCTCAACTTTGTGGGCGAAGCCACCTGGCAAGAAATCTCCGAGAACCCTGTCGGAACAGAGGTCTTTCACGGTCCCAATCAGCCCAGCCACATTGATCTGGCACGGAGGGCTGACTTAATTTTAGTAGCTCCCTGCACGGCAAACCTGGCAGCTCGGCTGCGCGCTGGCCTGGCCGATGATTTACTGACTGCCACAATTCTAGCTGCTGATGCGCCTAAGATTCTGGTTCCGGCGATGCACACAAACATGTGGACCAACCCGGCAACCGCCGAAAACATGACGGTTCTCGCGCAGCGGGGCTTCACGGTGATCCCTCCTGAGTCGGGTGCACTGAGCTCCGGGGATCAGGGCCTCGGGCGTCTACCTGATCCACAGACGATCGTCGCGGCTGCACTTGAGGTCATTGCCCCCGCCGACACTTTCGAGCAGACCACGGATAGAACAAGGGGCGCCCTCAGCGGGAAAAACATTGTCATCACTTCGGGTGGCACCCTGGAACCCCTCGATCCGGTGCGTTATTTGGGTAACCGCTCCACCGGCAGGCAGGGAACAGCCCTGGCTAAAGCCGCCCTCGAAATGGGCGCTGACGTTACACTTTTGGCTGCCAATATCGAAGTGTCTTTGACTGAGGAAGATCCCAATCTTGTTGTGATCCCGACGATGACCGCGCGGG
>CAYFQJ010000125.1:0-4516 GCA_964345205.1 uncultured Actinomyces sp.
TGTAAACACGCGTGCATACGCCGCGACGCTGAGGGGAGCCCTTCAGCGCGGGGGTGTTTGACTTTGCGTGCTTACGGTGGCGGCCCTTACGGACCAGCTGTTGGATAGTAGGCACTACTTCTCCGTCTCTTCGAATACTGGGGTAAAAAAGCTATCGGCACGGGAAGCTTCGGCGGGCACAGTTCACCGCCGATTGCCGGTGCGCCATGACTGAACTCGAAGAAAACGAGCAGGAGGGTGACGCCCGGAGCCCCGACGAAGATGGAGCCCGCTGTCGCGGTCTGCACCGCGAACGAAGCACCCGACGTGTCGAGTACCGTCTTTTAGTGTAGTTCCGCAACTCCCAGCCAGTCAACGCGCTACCCTGTGTGCTGTGCCGCATTATTCGCTGGGGCGACATGAATCGACGGGTCCCGGACCCCGAACCAGCCGCTCGGGCCGAGGGAGCCCTCCAACAATTTTACCGACGATGATCGCCCCCCGTCGAATCAGGCAGGGTCGGTTAAGGTACAGCCGAATTAGACAGTATCGGTTCAGGCACGGCGAATAATCGATAATCCGGTGTATTGCGCCACGATTATGGGCGTGGCGGCACCAATCACAGCTATGCTGACAATGTGAGTTCTCAAACAAAAGTGCGCGCCCTAATTGGCCTGGTCATCTCCACTTTGGTCGTAATCGCTGTGGCGATTTTCTTCCTGGTTCGTTCAAAGCCGCTTGAAATTGCGGCAGCCGACGACAACCCGTCCTCATCGGATTCAGCCACGCCGCAGTCGCCAGACACAGAGCCTACTGAGCCCGAGGTCGAGGCCGAACCGCTGCCTTTCACGATCGCGGCCGGCGGCGAAATGCTCATTCACGTTCCGGTTATGGACTCGGCGTGGAACGGCGAGGTTCACGATTTCGCAGCATTAATGACCGCAGTCGAACCGTATGTTTCCGGAGCTGACCTTTCTATCTGCCATTTGGAAGTACCGCTGGTGCCCGACGGCCAACAAGTTTCCGGATATCCGCAATTCGCCGCCCCTAAATCACTGGCCGATTCTTTAGCTCGGGCCGGATGGGATGGTTGTTCGACGGCCTCAAACCACTCGATCGACCGGGGTCTTGCCGGTATCGAAGCAACACTTTCAGAGTTTGATGCTGTTGGCTTGGGACATTCCGGGACGGGCCGCTCTGAAAGCGAAGCACTCTCTCCCCAGTGGTATCAACTGGAACAGGGCGATGCGCGACTAACAGTGGCCCACATCTCGGCTGCCCACAATCTAAACGGACTGGTCTTGCCGTCCGATGCGCAGTGGGCAGTGCAGTTGGGGGACGGTGCGGTAATCGTCGAGCAGGCACGTAAGGCGCGTGAGGCCGGCGCTGATTTAGTCATCGTCTCCTCACACTGCTGCGAGGTGGAATACACCACCGACCCCGAAGTGGGGCAGGTTGCTTTCGCAGAAACTCTGGCCGCTTCCGGACTGGTTGACGCGATGATCGGTCACCATGCGCACGTCCCGAAGCCGGTTGAGAAACTTGCTGGCGGCCCCCGCGGTGAAGGCATGTGGGTCACTTACGGTACCGGTAACTATATTTCGAACCAGAGTTCTGAATGCTGCCGCGAAGAAACCAGTTCTGGCACAATCACCTATTTCGAGGGCGTCGTGAACCCGGACGGCTCGGCCCAAATCGTCGGGGCCTCATGGTTGGCGGTGACGGTCGACCGTCACAACAGTCACCGGGTGCTTCCACTTTTTGCTGATGGGGCCGCAAACTCACTGGCCTCGGCCCAAGAAATGCAGCGCCGTTATGCGCTGCTCGCGCCGATTGTCGGAGCCGGAGGTGCTCCCGAAATCGAGGGCCCACCCACAGCGACTTGGAACAAACCCGAGGTGATCCGCTTCGACGCCTACACTCCAACTGCGCAGCCTTCAGCCAATTAGTTCGGAACCATACGAGGACGTTAGCTACGGGCGAGTTGCTTTCGGTTCAGTCGGTGACGATTGGAAGCCCCGTCAAGTTTGCGGCTTCCTGCAGTCCCCCACCGTTGACCAAATCGGTGAATCCCACGCTGCGCATCTGCGTTATCGCCTGACCAGAGCGGTTACCAGATCGGCAGTAGACGACGTAGGACTCTGCGGGGTCTAACTGGGCAATTCTCTGGGTGAAATCCACTGACTGGATATCCAGGTTGAGGGCGCCCTCCAAATGACCGGCGGCAAACTCCTCAGCAGTTCGAACGTCGATGATCGTGTTCTCGCCGAATCCACCTGGCGTTTCTTGCTCAACTTCCAAGGCCGAGTCGGCTTTCGAACTTGGCGCGGAGCAGCCCACCAATATGAGGGCAAATGCTACGAAAGCCATCGTGATCAGGTACTTTATTATGTTTCGGGAACGACCGGTTGTATCTGCACCGAAATTATTTTGAGCTGTTGCCGCCATGGCGGTCCTTTCATCAGGTGTGGGTCGGCGTCGCCGGGATTAGTAGACTACCTCAGTTAAGCTGAAACCCAGATTTTGACATTTCACCTTAGTTCATGCCAATATTGCCGCAATAACCACTTCGGAAATGATCGGAAGAAAATTGTCCCAAGCACCTGCAGGTTGGTACCCCACCGACGGCGACCAATTACGTTACTGGTCTGGATCCGAATGGACCGATCATTTTGCTGACTCCCCTAACAGCACCGCTGCCAACCCCGTAACCAACTCTGCAGTGGAAGTTTCCCCGTATCAGCCGGTTTCTCCCTACCAAACGAACGACTCCCTAGTTCCACAGGTGGCCCAAACACAGGCCTATATACCTCCTCTCCATGCGGCGCCCGCACAGGGGCCCCAAATAATTCAGCAGTCGGTTGTGCAGGTAACGACTGAAAAAGGAAACGGCGTGGGTACCGCCGGCTTCATTTTGGCTCTGCTGGGCGTGGTCCTATTCTGGATCCCCTTCGTGGGTTGGATCCTAGGCGTCCTCGGGTTAATTCTGTCCTTCGTGGGCGTATTCTCCGAACCCCGAGGCTTCGCAATCGCCGGACTTGCCATCAGCTTTATCGACGTCTTTGTCTTGCTAATCCTGCTTACCACTATCATGGGGGTCCTGTCCTAGCTTCAGGCCATTCGGTTGCACGGTCCGTTTCAATGCGACAACAGGTACTTTTACCACAAGTAACTCTCACGTCCACACAGGCACATCGGCTTCAGTCCGCTCCGGAGTGATGACCATCAGTCATTAAAAGGGTGGGGGCTTCGCATCTCTGCGAAGCCCCCACCCTTTTCGTTTGATTAGTTATTCGAGAAGCCAACTCCGAAATCGATGTTCTCCAGTGAGATCACGAAATCTTCCAGGCCCGAATTTTCGTCTTCCAGGGCAAAGTCCGCCATGTGGTAGTTCATCGCAGCCATCGCCTCTGCTGTCGGTTCAACGGTAACTTCGTTGTACCGAGCCAGACCAGTTCCAGCGGGGATGAGCTTACCGAGGATGACGTTTTCCTTCAGGCCGACCAGCGGATCCGTCTTCGCGTTCATCGCTGCTTCGGTCAGGACCTTAGTGGTTTCCTGGAACGAGGCGGCAGACAGCCACGAGTCGGTCGCCAGCGATGCTTTGGTAATTCCCATCAGCATCTGGCGTCCCTGAGCGAACTTTCCACCCTGGGCGGCGACACGGCGGTTTTCCTCGCGGAAAGCCACTGAATCTACTAGTTCACCAGGCATGAATGAAGTATCACCAGGTTCGAGGACGGTCACTCGGCGCATCATTTGTCGCACGATAACTTCAATGTGCTTCGAGTGAATGTCTACACCCTGCGAGCGGTAAATCTCTTGCACACCGTCGACCAGCAGGCGCTGAACAGCGGTTGCACCCCGAACACGGAGGACTTCCTTCGGATCGAGACGACCTTCCGTCAGCTGAGTTCCGGCAGCGACATGTTCCCCATCGCGGACCAGCAGGTCCTGACGACGTGAAACTTCGAGCACCAGGTCCTCTTTACCGTCGTCACGCTTGATGATGATCTTGCGAATATTCGGATCTTCATCATCGATCTCAACCTTGCCCGCGGCCTCTGTCATCTTCGCTTCACCCTTAGGTGTGCGCGCTTCAAACAGTTCCTGGACACGAGGGAGTCCCTGCGTGATGTCGCCACCACTGGAGGCGGCACCACCGGTGTGGAAGGTACGCATCGTCAGCTGAGTTCCGGGCTCACCGATGGACTGCGCGGCAATAATGCCGACGGCCTCACCAATATCAACCTGTTTACCGGATGCCAGTGAGCGTCCGTAGCAGGTTGCACAGGTACCGACGAGGGCGTCACAGGTCAGAACGGAACGGACCCGGATCTTGCTGATGCCCGCAGCAATAAGTGCCGACACCAGTTCCTTAGTCACTTCGGTTCCCGCCGTAGCGACCACGGTGCCGTCTTCCGCCACTGCGTCGCGCGCCAACACACGGGCCGACACGGTAGTTTCAACGGTTTCCAGTTCGACCAGTTCCGTGCCGCCCTTAGGGACGTCTGCGATGGGCAGTTCGATTCCGGCG
>CAYFQJ010000126.1:0-2346 GCA_964345205.1 uncultured Actinomyces sp.
GGGACCCGCTACGAAACGCCCGGGGTGCCGTGGATTTTGTACTACGACGGGAACTACGCTCTGCACGGAGCGTATTGGCGTAGCAACTTCGGGTACGGCGGCCCGTCCGGTTCTCACGGTTGTGTCAACCTGCCAGTCTCCAGTGCCAAATCGATTTACGATTGGGCCTCAATTGGAACCCCCGTGATCGTCCACTACTAGTGGCAACAGCCGTCAACGGCCTTGGGGCCCATTGGGTCTATCCGTACGAGACCGCGCGGATCGTCCCGTCAAAGTAGGTGAAATCCCCATCGGGATGATTCCAGACTGCTTGGTACGTCTTTGGGTACCAAATGCCGCTGCCAGAGAGTTGATAGTTACCGCAAAGGGCAGACCACGGAACATGTTCAAGGCTGCCGTCAGTTCCTGCCATGGCCCGATCTCCGGTCGTGAAAGACACCATTTCGTACTGGTCGTTGAAAGTAAAAACCCCGCTCGCTTGAATGTCGCCGTAGTTTATCGTTGCCTGTACCTGAAGATCGCTGATCTCTTTGAAAGTAAGATAGTCCTGCAACGCAACGGTTGGGGCAAAAAAGACTCTCGGCGAGGAACGTGGCCAGGGCAGCTCGGTTCATTTCTGGGCCTGTTTGATCGAAAAGAGTGATCACTTTTGCAATCACACCCTTCATGCCGCCGACGCCCTGCCGATAGTAGTCGTAGCCTTCGAAGGGGATGCCGAACAGACTGCTGTCAATGAGCGCCACGCGAGCGGGATCGTCGACAAAAGTGTACTGCGTGTAGTCAATTTTCAATGGCGGACGCCCTCGCGCTTGGGTGAAAGCGACGTCGCGATACTCCATCTTCAGATACGACATTTTCGGGGTCCCGAGGTATCCGCATCGCTCCAGATAGTTGCGTACTGGAATGGGCAAGTTGTTGAAGTCCTCGACCGTGAAAACTTCGGTGCCTCGCGGTCGCTGGATCTCGGACTTTAATGCTTCCACATCCTTGCGGAAAGCTCTCTTTAGCGGCGAGTACGGGATGGAGAACCACAGCAGCAGCGCTCCGACGAGGAGCAGCACCACCACAATCGCAATTATCAAGGTTCCTGTCCTTACGCGAGGCGGAGGCCTGGGGGACCGCCGGCAAAACCTACTGACCGAACGTGCGATTAGGCCAATCAATCAGCTGTGGGATCTTAGCGGTCCTGCCGTCGCCCGAAGACTGGCCCTTCAACCGACGTTTCACCCAGGGCCCCACGTGCTGGCGGTAGTAGTCCCAGGAACCGAACTTCCGGTCCTCATCATCGAGCAGATCTTCGACCACCCAGTTTTCAGGCACGGGAACACCCAGCGCTGTCAGTGCATTGGTAGCAACTTGCAAATGCCCCGCGGAACTCAGGTGCAGCCCGTCCGGGGACCAGTATGACAGTGCCCGGAATCGCTGGTCACTGTAGTTATCGCAGTAGGTGATTCCAGCCGCGCCCTTCACCCACGTGACCGTATCCGCCACAAGCTGGGTGCCTCGTTTTTCGAAAATTCGCCCCGCTGGCAGGTGCCCCGATGGGTTAGGTCCGGTGAGAAGGAGCAGGTGGACGCCCCGTTTGTGAATCCTTTCGATTGCCTGCTTGGTGGCCTTCTCTAGGGCCTCCAAACGAAACCGTGGCCTCATAATGTCGTTGCCGCCGCCGTTAAATGAGATCAGATCTGGCTGCATCTCTAATGCGCGTTCGAGCTGCTCGGCCACCATTGGCTCAAGTTTTCGCCCGCGGATCGCTAAATTGGCGTAACGAAATTCGCCGTTTGCATACTGTTCGGAAAGACCCTCGGCCAGCCGGTCAGCCCAGCCACGGGGCGTCCCGTCAGGCCACGGGTCGCCGAGGCCTTCGGTGAAACTGTCCCCAATCGCAACGTAACTGCCGATTTTTTCGGCCTCGATCATCGGTTCGGCCTGCGCTGTCTGACGCGAACTGACATTTGGATTGGTGTCCCCACAAAACCGAACTCTTCACGCAGCCGCCTCTCGATGAAACGGCGGTAGGTTGGGTCGAGGAACCCGGTGGTGAAGAAAGCGAACCTTGGGGGGGCGGTTTCGACCTGAGTGGCGAAAAGGATCCTTGGCTGCTTCCCTCC
Source organism: uncultured Actinomyces sp. (assembly GCA_964345205.1). Classification (GTDB taxonomy): domain Bacteria; phylum Actinomycetota; class Actinomycetes; order Actinomycetales; family Actinomycetaceae; genus Scrofimicrobium. The sequence continues at coordinate 2,112 of CAYFQJ010000126.1, forward strand.
ACGAACCGGGTGCGGGTTTGCGGCGACCAGTCGGCCGAGGAAGGCGTTGAGACGACCCGTTGAGATCCGCGTTTCCCACCCCTGCAGCGCTGCGTCCAGAGCCCGAGTCAGACGGTTCACGTGCCAGGTAGTTTTCGCGGACAGGTTGATATGCGGGGCCCACTGCACCTGTTTGAGTTCCAGGCCTTCTTCGCGGTCCAGTTCGTAGCGGCGATCCTCGTCGACAAGATCCCAC
>CAYFQJ010000126.1:2356-4492 GCA_964345205.1 uncultured Actinomyces sp.
GTCCAGCGTCCACAACCTGTTGGATTACGCGAACATCCGCTTCGGTGAGCGGAACGGAAGCGTCGATCAGCACCAGGCCGACCTCGGCGCGTTCCAGGGCCGCCTGCGTACGCAATGACGCGTAATAGTCGGCACCTTTAGTCCGGTGCATGCGCCGCTTAACACCGGCTGTATCAACGAATTTCCACAGCCGTCCATCAAGGTCGATAACCTCGTCAACGGGGTCCCTGGTGGTGCCGGCGGTATCATGGACAACAGCCCGATCTTCTCCGGCAAGGGCGTTCAGGAGCGAGGACTTGCCGACGTTCGGACGTCCAACGAGGGCGACGCTGCGCATCCCTTCAGCGCTCTTGATCTTCGAATACTGTGACTGTTCCGGCAAGTGTTTGACGGCCGCAGCCAAAAGATCACCGGTGCCGCGCCCGTGGAGCGCCGAAACTGGGTGCGGCTCACCCAGGCCAAGGCCCCACAGTTGGGCCGCTTCGACTTCCAGGATCGCGGAGTCGACCTTATTGGCCGCTAAGACGATGGGTTTACCGGAGCGGCGCAGCAGCTCGACAACCCGTTCGTCGGTAGCTGTGGGGCCCACAGTTGCGTCAACAACAAAGATGACGGCATCTGCCTGCTCGATCGCGACTTCGGCCTGTTCCGCAACGGCGAGGTCCAATCCCTTTACGTCAACTTCCCACCCGCCGGTGTCGACGACGTGGAAGTCTCGCCCAGCCCAGTTCGCCCGGTGGCTCACTCGGTCCCGAGTCACTCCAGGAACGTTCTGAACGACGGCCTCGCGACGCCCCAAAATGCGGTTCACCAACGTAGATTTACCGACGTTTGGCCGTCCAACAATCGCCAGGATCGGTAAGGTGTCTTCCACCGGATCCCTGACGAGTCCTTCGATTTCACCTTCAACTAACGCCAGGTCCTCGTCGTCCAGTTCATACTGGGAAAGGGCGGCCTTCATCGCCTCCGCGTGTTCGACCTCAGTCAGTTCTGCGGTTTCTGGGGTGAAAGTAATGGCTTCGTCGTCACCGTTAGAGGTCGTGTCTGCTCGTAATTCTTCGTCGCTACCCACTGTTTTTCCCTTTGCCCGTTACGTTAGTTGGCTTGTCACAAAAATGCGTCAAGTACCTCTCCAGCAATTTTAGCGTCACTAAACTCGTGTTTGACGCCTTCGATTTCCTGGTAGCGCTCTGCGCCTCGACCCATGATCAGCACCAGGTCGTCAGGTTTCGCGGCTTGAATGGCTTTCCTAATCGCGTCGCGGCGCGAGGTAATGACTTCGGTCGTGTTCTCAAGATTGGGCCTGACCTGCCGAACTCCTTCGAGCAGATAGTCCCGGATCTGTTGGGAGTCCTCAGTCCGCGGGTTCTCATCGGTGACCCAGAGTCGATCCGCGAACCGGGCGGCAATATTGGCCAACTCCGCTCGTTTCGAGGCATCGCGATCACCGTCGGTGCCAAAGACGAGGACGATATCTCCGGCAACTCGAGGCCGGACCGATTCCAAAAGACGCTGCACCGCTTCGGGAGTGTGAGCATAGTCCACAATTACCGAGGGCGCAGCTGCCGATTCACAGTTGATCTGTTGCATTCTTCCAGGAACGCTGGGAGTTTCTGCCAAAGCAGCGATGGCGTCCTCGAGCGGGACCCCCATTTGCACGGCAGAGATGAGGGCGCAAGCCGCGTTCTGGACGTTGACAACTCCGGACATCGGGCACAACACCTGGTGCGCCTGGCCGTTCGGTTCTCGTAAAGTGAAGGACTCTGCCCAATCTTCTGGCACCGGCATGATGTCTTCTACCGTCCAGTGCCGCTCAGTGGAAATTCCTGGGGGAGTGGCGGCCAAAACCGACACAGTGTCGACAGGTATCTGGCTCTGTGCCGCTAACTTCTGGCCCCAGTTATCGTCGACGCAGACGACTCCCTGCCGCGCCCGAGACGGATTGAAGAGGTCGGCTTTCGCGGCGAAGTAGTTCTCCCAAGTGCCGTAGAAATCCAAATGGTCATGCTGCAAGTTCGTGAAAATCACCGAATCGAAAAACAGGCCGTCGATACGATTAAGTGACAGCGCATGTGAGGATGCCTCGATAACTGCCGCCTGGTAGCCGTGCTCGACGGCCGTAGCCAAAGCCCGGTA
>CAYFQJ010000127.1:0-4484 GCA_964345205.1 uncultured Actinomyces sp.
ATCCCGGCTATCCGGTCAGGGGTGAGCTGCAGGCGATCCAGTAGTCCCTCGGTCATCCCGCCCTCACGTTCACGTTCAACGTCAATGGCATTGGCCGACAGTACCCGATCCTGGTTTTCCACCAGTGCCACAGCCATGGCAACCAGCGCGGCGTCCTTTACATTCCGCGGCGCCAAAGCAAGTTGGCGGCCAGCTGCGCGCGCCTGTTCAGCAATTTTGATGATCGCGTCCCGTACGTCATTGGAATCGGTCGCTGAGTTCACGGTGGTTTCGTTGGCAGTCATACAAACATAATACTGTTAGGGCTCCGTTAGTCTACGGCCCGGCCGCTAACTGAAACGATATCTGCGCACCATTACTGGTCGTTGTCATCCACGCGACGGTACCGCGCCATAACGACTAACTCGTCGCGGTGGACGACCTCATGGGCGTGACGACGCCCCAAGCGCTGCTCGATTTCATCCATGGAAAGTCCCGCTATCTCCGGGATTCGTCGCGATGAAAATCCGGACAAGCCGCGCGCAATTGGCAGGCCCTCAGAGTTGACAATCTCAATCGGATCTCCGGCCAGGAACTCTCCCGTTGCCGAAAGCACCCCGGCAGGAAGCAGCGAGGCGTTGCAGTCTGTCACTGCTCGGACCGCACCGTCATCAATGACGACTTGACCTTTAATCTCGGCGGCGTAAGCCAACCACAATTGTCGTCCCGGAAGTCGCGTCCCAGTGGGGTGGAACCAGGTTCCCGTCGCGGTCCCAGATAGGGCTTCTCGAGCCTGTTCGGCGTTGGTCAGCATGACCGGAATCCCAGAACTTGTTGATAGCGCGGCGGCCTGAACTTTGGTGACCATGCCTCCGGTTCCAACTTCTGAGCCGCGGGCCCGAATGTCGAGGTGTTTCACTTCCGAAAACCGCTGCACTTCCTCGAGCCTTTTAGCCCCCGGGTTCGTTGGAGGCTGGTCGTAAAGTCCATCCACATCGGTCAGGAGAATAAGAGCATCAGCGTGCACCAAGTGGGCGACGAGGGCGGCCAACCGGTCGTTATCTCCAAATCGAATCTCGTCGGTGGAGACAGTGTCGTTTTCGTTAATGATCGGCACGACACCCAGAGTCAATAGTTTCTCAAGGGCTCGGCGTGAGTTCTGGTACTGTCCGCGCCGCAAAATATCTTCGGCGGTTAGTAGCACCTGCCCAACTTGCAGTCCCTGCTCAGCGAAGAGTTCCGTGTAGCGGGCGATCAGTAGCCCCTGCCCCACGCTCGCGGCGGCCTGCGCTGAGGCCAGGTCCTTCGGTTTTGTCTCGAGGCCCAGGGGGCCCATCGCCGCTGCCTGAGCGCCACTGGAGACGAGGACAACCTCGGAACCAGAGTTTCGCCGCGCGGCGATAACGTCAACTAGGGCACCTAGTTTCTCTTCATCCAGGTGTCCGTCAGGGCTGGTAAGCGAGGACGAACCGATCTTGACAACGACCCGACTGGCCTCGGCAATTTCTTTGCGACTGCGTAACGGTATGCTCACGAAGTCCAACTTTAGCGCTGATTTGAAACACGTGTAGCGGCGTCCGCACTGGGACCACACCCAATTCTATGCAAGGCTATGAAGGTGCGAATAACAGTTATCGGTGCCGGAGCAGTCGGCGGCTACCTGGGGTTGAAGCTGATCGAAGCGGGACACGAGGTCGCTTTCTTGACGACTCCCCGACATGTCCAACCACTGCGGGACAACGGCCTGACGCTGCTAACCCAGAACGGTGTAGAACGCACAACTGACTTCTCAGTCAGCGCCGATCCGGCCGACCTCGCCCCGGCGCACGTCGTTTTCTGCACGACCAAGATCTATCATCTGCCTGAAGTTTTGCCGCAACTCCCCCAGCTGCTCACTGACGGCGGTTTGGTCGTTACCGCACAGAACGGAATCTCAGCGGCGCCAATGGTGGCTGGCGCCGTCGGTGACAGACGTGCGGTTCCCGGCCTCATCCAGATTGTGGCAAATATGGAGTCACCAGGGGTTATTCGTCAGTTCGGCAGTGGTGTTCGCCTGGTTTGCGGCGATAAAACCCTGGCGGGAACGCCTGCAACGGATCGACTGGGCCCAGTAGTGCACGGCCTTCAAGACAGTGGGCTCTCCGCGAGCTTATCTGCAGACATTCACCACGAAATTTGGATGAAATTTGCGTTGATCACGACTTTTGGTGGAGCCTGCGGCCTCACGGGTACCGGCATAGGTCCGGTGCGCTCCCATCCGGCCACCAGGGAGCTGCAATGGTGCCTGCTTCGTGAAGCGCAGCAGGTCGCATCATCTTTCGATGTAGAATTATCGGCAGGCGACTTGGAGACAATCATGACTCGATTGGACCGAGCCCCCGATTTTGCCACCACTTCGATGCTGCGAGATATCGAGGCTGGACGCCCAAATGAACTGGACGCCCTCAACGGCACTCTGGCTCGGGAAGGGAAAAGCCGCGGCATTCAAGTCCCGATAAACCAGACGGTGGTCGCAGTCCTCTCCGAACGAGCCGCACGAATTAGGAAAGACGCGGGAGACCCCCGGCGCACCGAATGAAAAGGAAGTTTTGATGTCAAAAGTGGTATTCGTCGATCTAGATGGAACCCTTCTCGGCCACGACCAGAAAGTTGCCGAGTCCGCCCAGCTCGCCTGTCGTCGGGCAGTGGCGCAGGGACATCGACTCTTCATGTGTACCGGCCGGGTGCTACCCGAAATTTACCCGTGGCTCTGGGACTTGGGGTTTCTCGGAGTGATCGGCGGCGGTGGCGGTTTTGTGCAGTATCAGGGCGAGGTCGTCGACGACCAGAGAATGGACCTGCCAACAGTGATCGCTGTTTCTGACTGGTTCGCAGATAATGGTGGTTCCGGAGTTTGGCAAACCCCTTACGCCCTCCACCCGACCGGTCAGTTTTGGGAGATTTTCACCCTGGGTAACGGCCCGGTCGCCGCGCCCAGTTGGACACCGTTCCGAGAGCAAATCACGCCCTACGTCAAGGGCGGCCTCCCCCAGTCCGCATCTAAGTTCCTTTTCAACCTACCTCCGTCGGCGCAGAACCTCGACCTGGCCAAGTCTGAACTCTCTGACCTGGTGGAAGTGGTCGACAGTTCTCTCACCGAGGCCACTGGCCTGTGGGGCGAGTTGACCGCGAAGGGAATCAACAAGGCAGTGGGAATGGAGCGAATGGTCGAGTTCCTCGGCGCGGACGTGCGCGACACTGTTGCCGTTGCTGACTCAGCGAACGATCTGGAACTCATGGGCGCGGTCAACTTCTCGGTGGCGATGGGAAACGCAACGCCGGAAATCAAAGAAGCCGCCGACTTTGTTTCCACGTCATTGGACGAGGACGGTTTTTACCGTGCCTTCGAGCAGGCAGGACTGCTGGGCTGATGAGCGACAAGCCTGAACTGACGGCCAACGGCCAGGTCTTAACAATCAGTTGTGGGCACTATGAAGCCCAGATTTTGACTGTCGGGGCCGCCCTCGCCTCGCTCAGCCACGATGGCTACCAACTGGTTGTCCCACAAAACCCGGCGATGCTCAGCAAAGGGATGCAGGGAAAAGTTCTCGCGCCGTGGCCCAATCGGATCAATCAAGGGTCGTACCGGTACGGCGATGTGCGCCACCAGTTACCCGTCAACGACGGTGATAACCAAGCTGCCGCCCACGGATTGGTCGCCTGGGTGAACTGGCAGGTCGCGGAATATTCAGAGCATCAGGTTACCTTGGAAACATTAGTGTTCCCCCAACCCGGGTACCCCCACCAGCTTCACTTGACCGCCACCTATCGCCTCAGTGCAGATGGCGGCCTCCGCTCCAAGGTTAGCGTCCGGAATATGGGAACGGATACGGCCCCCGCGGGGATCGGAGTCCACCCCTATTTGACCTGCGACCTCGCGAAGATTGACGAATGTCAGCTTCGGATGGAGGCCGGCCAGATGCTGGTTACGGACGGAAACAAAGTTCCTGTGCGGATGATCGACGTGACGGAAGCGAATGCGGACTTCCGCAGTTCCACACCTATTGGCGCCAGAGAGATCGACAATGCTTTCGCGGATCTTGCCTCTTGCCCCTGGCATTTGGAGCTGCAGTCCCCCGCAGATGGGAAGGTCGTCCAGATGACGGGTGACACCCCGTGGTTGCAGTTGTACACTGCGGAACATCTGGGCCGCAGAGGTTTGGCGGTCGAACCGATGACTTGTCCGCCAGATGCTTTCAACAGTGGCGTCGATTTGGTGGACTTGGAGCCGGGACAGGAAACTGCTTTGCGTTACTCGATTCGGAAGTTCGATAAGTACAGCCGACCGGCGTGAAATTGTCAGGGCCAACGCTGGCTGCGTCCTCCTCGGGCGTCGCCTGCTCTTTCGCGGTTACGCGGTGCGGTAGTAGTCAGCCATCAGGTATCCGGCGCCGGGGTCGATACGTACTTTCGTTCCGAAACAGGCGCTGAGCCCTTCGGCGGTCATGACTTTGTGGGGGGCTCCC
>CAYFQJ010000128.1:0-4384 GCA_964345205.1 uncultured Actinomyces sp.
AGCTGTGCATTGATACTTCAGCGGGGGCCAGTGTTGCCGTCGTCGTCGATGGCCGTGCCCGCGCGCGCGTCCCCAACGAAAGTCCGCGCCACCATGCGGAAAATTTGGCCGCTCTGATTCGGGAGGCCGGTGAGCTCGCAGGTCTGGACCAGAAGTTGCGCAACAATGCGTGGACTCGCATCTGTGTGGGGACCGGGGCAGCACCTTTCACGGGGCTCCGCGCCGGCCTGGTCACGGCAACAACTTTGGGGAAGGCATGGGGTGTTCCCGTTTATGGAGTGTCGTCGCTGGCGGCAATCGGGCGGCAAAATCTTGACCTCCTCCCTCCGGAAACTCGGGTCATGACCGTCACTGACGCCCGGCGCCAGGAAGTTTACTGGGCGTCCTATCGGGCAGATGGTCCCGACGGCCTCATTGTTGACCGCGCCCCGCAGGTGAGTTTCCCCGCTGACCTCTCGGCCGATCTTCTTCGCGAACCGGCCCTCGTGGTGGGGCCAGGTGCTCCGCTGCTTCAGGCAAGTTTGGATCTTCAACCCGGCCCGACGGCCGGAGTCGACCCCGCCGTTTTATCGCGCCTTGTAGCCGCGGCGCTCGCGGCAGATCCACAGACGGTCTTGCCTGTGGAACCCCTCTACCTGCGTCGGCCCGATATTCACGGCGTACCTGGCGGCGACCCGCGGTGACCGAGGCACACCAGGTTCGCCCTCTGACGGCCACGGACCTAAGCAGCATGATCGCTTTGGAACACGAACTCTTCCCCACCGAAGCGTGGTCCCCGCAGTCCTTGCTGGCCGAGTTAAACCACTCGGCGGCACTCTATTTGGGGGTCTGGGTCGGCGAAGACCTGGCGGGATACGGCGGAATCAAGGGCCTGAAGGAAGGTGACCTGATGACACTGGGAGTGGCGCAACAGTATCAGCGTCGCGGCTTCGGGTCTTTGCTCCTGAGCGAGCTGCTGCAACGGGCACAAACCCGCGGTATGCGACAGATTTTCTTGGAAGTTCGAGCAAGCAATGTTGCCGCCCAAGCACTGTACAGCCAGCACGGGTTCACTGAGTTGGCGAAGATCCCCAACTATTACCGCTTCCCCCCAGAATCGGCGATAACAATGGTGTGCGAATTAGGTAAGCATTAGGTTTCTGAAACTGTTGTGTTGTGTATTTGCTGGTCGATGAGGAGGGCGAGGGCGGCTTGGCGGCTGTGACGCCGTGAGCATCGGCACTGTAACTTCAGGGACAAGCCTTGCAATCATGCCGCTTCTTGGCGTTCGACTCCCCTCGAAGCACCGCCTGTCCCCAAGGTCCCACGAACCCGCCAGACGCGCCAGCTAATGTTGGCGGTATGGCCAAACAGAATGTCGCAGAGAAGAAGCGCCGCGCATGGACCACGAGCGTGTTTACGAAACAGCTCATGGCGATCTCCGGACTCTTCTTCGTCTTATTCCTCCTTTTCCACGCGTACGGCAACCTGAAAATGTTCTTTGGGGCCGACGCCTATAACGACTACGCCCAGTGGTTGCACCACGACGCTCTAGTCCCGATTTTCCCCCACGGTGGTTTCCTCTGGGTCTTCCGTGCGGTAATGCTGGCGCTGATCCTGGTGCACATCGTCGCTGCTTTCATGACGTGGCACACCTCAGCGCGGGCTCGCCGCCAGGGTTACGTAGTGAAGAAGAGCGCGGTGGATGCCTACGCGGCACGCACCATGCGTTTCACCGGGGTATTCCTGATCTTCTTCATCATTTTCCACCTACTGCAGTTCACCACCCGTACCATCCAGACGGGCTTCGACGCTCAGTCGACTCCGTACGAAATGATGATCGCCACTTTCAGTAACGTCTGGTTCGTCATCGTTTACTTGATTTTTGTCGCCCTGGTTACCGCGCACGTTGGGCACGGATTCTGGTCTGGTTTCCAAACTCTTGGTTGGATCCGCAAGGACACCAGGACTTTCATGCTGTGGCTCTCCGGCATTGTTGCCGCCCTAATTTTCGTGATGTTCATGGTCACTCCGTTGGCCATCGTCACCGGAATCATTAGTTGAGAGCGGTAAGGACAATATAAATGACTGACAAACTTGTTCAGGGCCTCTACACGGTCGGGAACGACATTCACGACACCAAGGCACCGACCGGCGTTCCACTATCTAAGGTCTGGTCGACACGTAAAGACGAAGTCAACCTCGTAAACCCCGCCAACCGCCGTAAACTGCGAGTCATCGTCGTCGGTTCAGGTTTGGCCGGTGGCGCTGCCGCTGCCTCACTGGGCGAGCAGGGATACAACGTTGACGTGTTCTTCTACCAGGACTCGGCCCGTCGCGCCCACTCGATCGCCGCGCAGGGCGGCATCAACGCGTCGAAAGACTACCGCAACGACGACGACTCAACGTACCGTCTGTTCGCCGATACCATCAAGGGTGGAGACTACCGAGCACGTGAAACCAACGTCTACCGTCTAGCCGAAGTTTCGACCAACATCATCGATCAGTGCGTCGCTCAGGGTGTTCCTTTTGCCCGCGACTACGGCGGCTACCTCGACAACCGTTCTTTCGGTGGTGTTCAGGTATCCCGTACGTTCTATGCGCGCGGCCAAACCGGACAGCAGTTGCTCATCGGCGCCTACCAGGCACTGGAACGTCAGGTTCAGGCCGGGACCGTCACCGAGCATGCCCGCCACGAAATGATCGAAATCATTGTCGACGAAGGTAAGGCTCGCGGCATTGTCGCTCGCGATATGGCGACCGGCGAACTGCAAACCTACGTGGCCGACGCCGTGGTGTTGGCGACCGGCGGTTATGGTAACGTCTTCTTCCTGTCCACCAACGCAATGGGCTGTAACGGAACGGCGATCTGGCGTGCATACCGCAAGGGCGCGTACTTCGGTAACCCCTGCTACACGCAGATCCACCCGACCTGTATTCCCCAGTCAGGTGACCAGCAGTCGAAGCTGACACTCATGTCAGAATCGCTGCGTAACGACGGTCGCATTTGGGTTCCCAAGGATGCGAAGGATGCGGACAAGGACCCCCGCGACATCCCCGAAGAGGATCGCGACTATTACCTGGAACGGATCTACCCGGCCTTTGGTAACCTCGTTCCTCGCGATATCGCTTCGCGCCAAGCCAAGAACATGTGCGACGAGGGTCGCGGTGTCGGGCACCTTGTCGACGGTGAACGTCGCGGTGTGTACTTAGATTTCGAGGACGCCATTGACCGGCTCGGCAAGTCAGTAGTGGCTGACCGTTACGGGAACCTCTTCGAAATGTATGAACGAATCACTGGTGAAGACCCGTACTCGGTACCGATGCGTATCTACCCGGCCGTTCACTACACAATGGGTGGGCTCTGGGTCGACTACGACCTCGAGTCGAATCTGCCCGGACTGTACGTGGCCGGAGAGGCGAACTTCTCGGACCACGGTGCGAACCGACTGGGTGCTTCCGCCCTCATGCAGGGACTGGCAGACGGCTACTTCGTCCTTCCAGGAACTATGAGCAACTACTTGGCGGGGGCTTCGGCACTGCCGAAACTGGACGAGAACAGCGAATCTGTTGTTTCCGCCCTCGACGCAGCTCAGAAGCGTATCGACCGGATGATGAGCATCAACGGGACCCGCTCGGCGGATTCGTACCACAAGGAACTGGGGAATATTCTCTGGGAATACTGCGGGATGGAACGGACTGAAGAGGGCCTGCTGAAGGCCATCGACCTGATCCGTGAGCTTCGCAAGGATTTCTGGCAGAACCTGCGTGTCCCCGGCAAGAGCATCGGTGAGATGAACCAGTCATTGGAGAAGGCCGGCCGTGTTGCTGACTTCCTCGAGCTGGGCGAACTCATGTGCATTGATGCGCTCCACCGAGCTGAATCAGCTGGCGGACACTTCCGTGCCGAATCGCAAACCGCCGAAGGTGAAGCGCTCCGTCACGACGACGAGTTCCTCTACGTGGCCGCATGGGAATGGACCGGCGAAGATCAGCCCCCAATCCTGCACCAGGAACCCCTCATCTATAACAACATCGAGTTGAAACAGCGGAGCTACAAGTGAACCTGAAACTAAGAATTTGGCGCCAGGAGAACCCTGAAGATAAGGACGCGATCCACGAGTATGAGGTCCGCGGGGTTTCCGAAGATTCATCTTTCCTTGAGATGTTGGACATCCTCAACGAGGAACTGTTCGAACGCGGGGAAGACCCCATTGCGTTTGACTCGGACTGCCGTGAAGGTATTTGTGGACAGTGTGGCGTTGTCATCAATGGCATCGCCCACGGCCCCGAACGCACCACCACCTGTCAGCTGCACATGCGTACGTTCAGTGATGGGGACACCATCACCATCGAACCGTGGCGCGCAGAGGCATTCCCGGTGATTCAGGACCTCGTCGTTAAC
>CAYFQJ010000129.1:0-4198 GCA_964345205.1 uncultured Actinomyces sp.
CGGCAAGATCCGGGAAGTCCCAGTTGTTTCGGGACACCGCGATGTCGGCTGGACCGACTGCCCGGGCGATGCCCTGCACCCGATGCTGCCAGCGCTGCGAACCGCAGTGACCGCGTACATGGACAACAACCTCGCCGCTGGGATTGGTACCGGAGCGACGCCTGATCTTCCGGTCAAGACGGTTCCCGGATTGCCGAGTGTATTCACCGCGGGCAACGTTATTGGCGATGGTCTGTTCTACAACGCTGCCGGTATGAACACCGCGCAGATCAAGACTTTCATTCAGGAACAGGGTGCAGCCTGCAAGCCAGGTACCGGGACAACCTGTCTCAAGGACACCACCTTCCCAACCCTGAACCTGACGACTCTTCGCGGCGGATGTAAGCCGCTAAACCTGTCGGGCACGCACGAACCAGCGACGATCATTGCGGAGACGGCGAAAGCCTGCGGCATTAACCCGCAGGTCATCCTTGCCACCCTGCAGAAGGAGCAGTCGGGTCTGACCCAGCCGAAGTCTGCAGCGACATGGGCCAAGGCAATGGGCAGTGGATGCCCAGATAACAGTGCCTGTGATCCCGCCCAGGGTGGCTTCCAGAAGCAGGTCTACTACGGCGCCGACAAACTGGTTTCGTACAGGATCAAGTCACAGGCAGGCTACGTTGATGCCTTCAACGCAGGTCGATCAGTGACTGTCCAGAACAACCCGGCGACATCTTGCGGATCATCGACCTTCAAGTTCAGCAACGTTGCCACGGCCTCGCTGTACGAATACACCCCGTACATCGGAAACTCGACCGTGGCTGGTTGCGGTGCGATCGGGCAGAAGTCCTTCTACAACATCTTCAAGCGGTACTTCCCGAACACGGTTCAGAACACGCTTGCGCTTGCGGCCCCGACCCCGGTTGTCTCAGGACTGCCTTTTGTTGGAACAACGCTGCGCATGTCAGGTGCAAGTGCCACCAACTTCAAGCCTGCTGCAACCGCGGTGAAGTACCAGTGGATGAGGGACGGGGCGCCTATCTCAGGCGCAACGGGCACCAGCTACACATTCAAGGCAGCCGACCTCGGCAAGAGGATTTCGGTGTGGGCGACGGGCTCGAAGTCCGGGTACGTCTCAGCAACGGGCGTCTCTGCCAACGTGACTCCAAGGGGAACGGTGACGCGCCTTGCCGGCAGCACCCGCCTTGGTACTAACGCTGCTGTCAACAGCCAGACCATGAAGGCTGGCAAGCCCCTCTTCATCGCGACAGCTCAGCACTACGCTGATGCGCTGTCCGCAGGGCCTGCAGTGAGCGTTACAGGTGGCTCACTGATGCTCACCAGTAAGAACAGCATGTCGGCGGAGAGCATCAACCTGATCAAGGCCCGTAAGCCCTCGCAGATTTACATCATCGGTGGAACGGTTGCTGTTTCCGATGCCGTTGCGAACCAGGTCAAGGCCGCGGCACCAGGTGTGCCCCTCAGTCGTGTCGCAGGTGCAACCAGGTACGCGACCTCGATTGCAATTGCCGATCAGTTCTTCTCATCCCGCACCGTGTCAACGGTGTTCGTGGCAACGGGAGCAAACTTCCCTGACGCACTAACCGCATCGTCAGTTGGTGGTGCCATGAAGGCTCCGGTTCTGCTGGTCAGTGGTGTGAGTGCAAGCAACGTGAGTGATGGTGCGGCGAAGTTCCTCGCAGCCAAGAAGCCTTCGAACGTTGTGATCGTTGGTGGAACGAGCGTGCTTTCGACCAGCCTCGAGACGAACCTACGCAAGTCTTACCCCGGTACCGTCCGTGTCGGTGGTGCAACCAGGTACTCGACAAACCTGGCAGTCAACCAGTACCTCGACAAGAACGGTGGGGTTACGCCAACAGGAATCTGGGTCGCAACCGCTGCGAACTTCCCGGATGCACTCTCAGCTGCTGTACCTGCCGGTGCTACCAACCAGCGCCTCGTTCTTTCCAACGGCAAGTGCCTTCCCAAGCCAGTGGTGTCGCAGTGGATTGCTCCGGCAACCTCGAAGGTGACAGCAGTGACCCTGGTTGGTGGAGAAGCCGTGCTCAATGCGGCCGTCCAGAACCTGACGGAATGTAGCTAGTTTTCATCGAAGAGGCCCGTTGGTTGTACCTGATGCAACCGACGGGCCTTTTTGCTTCCTCAGAACCATCAGCACACGCGGCTGTTACTCTCTGTTGAGACCCACAGAAAAGTCGGAGGAAAGATCGCCATGGAATCTCTACCGCGTCGTTTCATTCGTGAATGGGTCCTTCCAAGCCTTCCCCGAAAGGTGAGGGAACGAATCGTCACCTCTAAGTTCGCGTGGAGCCACAAGGAAGCAAAAGTTGTTGCCACCCCTGGTGAAGGGGAAGTGCGTCTCCTAATCGCACCGGTCAACTTCGCCTCGCAGGCCTACCTCTGGGCCAGGGCAGCTGAGACCATTCCTGGAGTCTCTGCACGAAACCTGGTGTTTGGGTACACCCCGCAGGGCAACTCCAATCGGCCGGATGTGTCGATTCCTGGAGGGGCTGGGATGCTGTCGAAGCGCTGGGCCGGGCGTCAGCGAGAAGAAATTATCAAGGGCTTCACCCATGTCCTCTACGAGGCCGAACGCTCGATCCTTCGCGCCTACTACGACGGCGATTTGGCTAAGGAAGTTCGCGATCTGCAACGCACCGGCGTCAAGGTTGCCTTCTTGTCGCACGGCAGCGACATCCGTGTTCCGTCCGAGCACGTTGAAAGAGAACGGTTCTCTCCATTTGCTGAAGAACTGGATGGCCTGACGGAGGAGCACAGGACAACCACCCTGAAGAACCGCGCCATCCTGAAACAGTTCGACGTTCCCAAGTACATCTCGACACCAGACCTGTCCCAGTACCTCGATGACACCCTCTGGCTGCCAATCCTCGCTAACTCGAAAACCTGGGAGGGACTGCCTCCCTCACAACTGGGCAAGCGTAAGCCGGTCGTCCTGCACGTTCCATCGCGTTCAGCGATCAAGGGGACAAAGTTCATCAGTGCTGCGATGAAGCAACTGCAAGAAGAGGGCCTGATCGAGTACATGGAGCGCGAGCACGTTCCAAACGCTCAGATGCCGGAGTTGGTGGGGTCGGCGGACGTCGTCATCGACCAGTTGACCATGAGTCTCTACGGGGTTTCTTCAGTAGAGGCGATGCTGGCTGGCCGAGTGGTGGTTGCGCAGGTAGGTCCGTTCATTCGTGACTACATCCGTGAGGCAACCGGCTACGAGCTACCCATCGTTGAGGCCAACCCGGAAACTATCTACGAGGTCGTTCGAGATATAGCCCTTCACCCTGAGAACTACATCGCTCTGGAAAGTGAAGGTATGGCCTTCGCTCACAACGTTCACTCGCAGCAGCGGGCCGCGAAGGCACTGGAACCCTTCCTGTTCAGCTAGGTTTTGCCTGGAAAGTGCAGCCTCAGACTTGAGGTTCCTTACTAGAAGCCGAGTGGCGGGCCGAGTGCCGAAGACGGCTTGGTGATTGTCTATAAACTGACCAGCATGACAAGCCAACGCACAGCGCCTAAAAAGCCTGGAATCAAGGGCCTTCTGAAAACACTTTCCGAAGTGTTTGAAGTTCTGCCAAAGGGTGCCAAGAAGTTCTACGTTTGGTACGCGGTAGCGACCGGCATCCTTGGCCTCTTTGAGTCCGTCGCGCTGGGCCTGATGCTTGTGGTCATCACCCCGATCATGTCGAAGACCCCAGTCGTACTGCCGATCATCGGCAAGATTCCGGAGTCCTGGACGATCTGGCTCATCCTGGCGATGTGCGCGCTGTTCATCCTCAAGGGTGTTCTTGCAGTGACGATGCACTGGTTCGTGACCCGTCGCTTCGCGGCATATGAGCTTGAGGTTGGCGATGAGCTGTTCCGCGCCTACACCCGCTCAACCTGGGAGCAGCGTGCGCAGCTCAGCACCGCTGAGGTCACTCGAATCGTTGACTCCTCAATGGCGAACACGAACCTTGGATTCATCGTTCCGCTGTCGCAGCTGCCAACAAACATCGTTTCGTTTGTCTCGATCTTTGCAATTCTCGTTATCGCGCAGCCCTGGGTCGCCCTCATCGCGATCGTCTACCTGGGTGTTGTCAGCCTCAACATGATCGTCATTATCAACCGGCGCTCACGCCTGGCCGGACGCCACAACCGAATGTTCGGCTACAAGGTCGCGACGATCATGACCGATATGGTCGAC
>CAYFQJ010000130.1:0-4176 GCA_964345205.1 uncultured Actinomyces sp.
GCGATCGACATGATCCTTCACGGCGACCCAGTTGCTTCCGACCTGGCCCGGGAGGCGGGGCGACGCATCGGTGAGGTCACGGCCCTGGCCGTCAACCTGTTGAACCCTTCGGTCATTGTTATTGGAGGGCGCTTCGGTCGGCTCTCACAAGAGGTGATCGCCGGGATTCGCGAAATCGTTTACCGTCGCTCGACACCACTGTCGACGCAGCAACTAAGGATTGTTTCCACCAGCGGCGGCGACGACGCCGGCGTGCGAGGGGCCGCCAAAATGGTTATTGACCGGTGCCTCTGCCCCGACATGATTCTGAAGAACTTCGAATAGTTGGAGCGGGCGACGGGGATCGAACCCGCACCGTCAGCTTGGGAAGCTGAAGTTCTACCATTGAACTACGCCCGCGTTGCCCCAATTGGGGACCGTTGAATGTTATCACGATGTTCTTTTAGGTGACAATCGAAAACCCCTCTCGCAGTGGCAGTCCGTAGACTGGGGTTGTGTCTAGTCTTTCTTTGCGCCTACGCCCGGTGGTCGCCGCAGCCATAATGGATTCTTTAGAGTCCCCCACGCAGCTACTAACGACTGCCCGTTCCTACCCGCCCGAGTTGCGCGGCCAGTTCGAGTTTCCCGGCGGCAAACTGGAACCGGATGAACCTTGGTTGGACGCCCTCCACCGAGAACTTCGGGAGGAACTTGGCGTGGAAGTGTCAGTGGGGCCGGAGTTATTGAACCCAGATTCGTCCGCTGGCGCTTGGCCAATTATGCGAGGGCGAGTCATGCGGGTCTGGTTTGTCAGTCTGGACGCTCCGCTCTTGGTGGAACCCGGAGCGTCGCACATCGAGGTGCAGTGGCGACCTTTGCGCGATTTACCGGCCCTACCGTGGCTTCGTTCGAACCGTCCGATCATCGATGAGTTGTTGCGGGTCACCGAATTATGGGGTGGCGGGAATAGGGGTGAGTGTGGCAGCGTTGTTGATGAGTGAAGAGTCGAAACCCAAAAAGGAGCATGCCGTATGGCTACGATCGAGATTACAAAAGACACGCTGGAATCCGTTATCACCGACAACCCGATTGTCCTGATTGACTTCTGGGCTGAGTGGTGCGGTCCGTGCCGCCAGTTCGGACCGATCTTCGAGCAGGCCTCTGAGGACAACCCGGATATTGTTTTCGGCAAAGTCGACACTGACGCCGAGCAGGAACTGGCGCAGGGCGCACAGATCACGTCGATCCCGACGCTGATGGCTTTCCGCGATGGGATCGCCATTTTCCGCGAGGCCGGGGCACTGCCCGCACCGGCACTGAAAGATCTGATCGAGCAGATCCGCGGTTTGGACATGGATCAGGTCCGCGCTGACATTGCCGCTGCTGACGGCGAGCCGGTCTAAAGCAACGTAATTTAGAGGTTCCGCCGACCTTCGAGGGCACGACCCAGTGTTACCTCATCGGCGTACTCTAGGTCACCACCCACCGGCAGTCCCGACGCCAGTCGCGACACCGATACATCGAGGGGGGCCAGCATCCGCGCAATATAGGTCGCGGTTGCTTCCCCTTCGATGGTGGGGTTGGTGGCCATAATTATTTCGGTCACTTCTGAGTCCGCCAGTCGGCGCGTCAGTTCCACCATGCGCAACTGGTCGGGACCTACCCCGGCCAGAGGGTCGATGGCCCCGCCGAGCACGTGGTACCGGCCGCGGAACACTCGGGTCCGCTCAAGAGCCTGAATGTCTTTAGCTTCTTCGACGACACAAATGATCGTGTTGTCGCGGCGCGGGTCCTGGCAGATCCGACAAATTTCGTCCTCGGTGACGTTCCCACAGGTAACACAGAACTTTACTTGCCGTTTGACAGCTTCGATGGCGTCGACGAGTTCTTGGACGCTGAGGCTTTCTTCCGCGAGGAGGTAGAAAGCAATCCGCTGCGCCGATTTGGGCCCAATGCCGGGGAGCCTCCCCAACTGCTCAATCAGCTCTTGAATTGCGCCTTCATACATTTAGTATCGACCTTCAGAGTCGTTCTGGATTACTTTGCCACCAAGGATCTTGAGGATCGTGTCCACCCCGGCGGTTGGGGGTGCCTCGATCGTTTCGTCGTCTGGGCTCACGTCGTCCCAGTCGTCCTCGGATGGTTCGGATGGTTCGGGCTGCTCGGGGGGAACCATGTCGTATTCCGGGGGGACGAGGTCGTCTGGCGGTTCCTGATCGATTAGGCCCGCGCGGTCATGTGCCGGGGGCATTGTCTCTGGAACGGTCTTGGCTGCCGGGGCCGGAGTCGTCGCGGTAACGACAGCGGGAGGAACGGCGCGATCTTGGCTGCCTCCCGGGATCGCGACCGGACCCCAAGAGCTATCACTGCTGGTTTGCTTGGCCGGTGTCGTCACCGCTGCCCGGGTTGCCGCAGGTTCCGCTGGGGCCTTTTGGGCGGGAGCGGTCTGCGGTTTCGGCGTTTCTGCGGCAGGAGGGCGGCGCTCGGCCGGGGTGGTCTTTTCGCCGCTGCCAGTATCGGAACCGTCCCCAATTACGACCTGCCAGTTCGCCCCAAAAATACGGGTCGCGGCGGCCAGCATGTTGTTGTGGTGAGTGGTGCCGCGAGCGAGGCGAGCCGCGAGGGGGCCCGGTACGGTCGCGTAGATTGTTTGCGCTTCAACGCGCTGCGGCACTGTTTGTTCCAGGTAGGCGCCGGTGGCTCGGCTGAGTTCCGCGGCGGCACGTTGCACGTCGGGCCACTGCCGCAGGACACCGTCCAGATCGAGGGACTGGCCAGAAGTTTGTCCCGTGGCGTTAGCCGGGACGGGGCTTGAGGGCGTCACCGGTGGTGCCACAGGTGCTGCAGGCGCCGCTGCCGCGAGGGCAACGCGTTCCACAGGGTCTGGATCAGATTCAGGGGCCAGCTTGGGTGCAGATTCTCGGGGGGCAGGTGCGGGGGCGGCGGCCACGGGAACTGGTGGCGCGGCGACGGGCCGAGCCGGGGTCGTTGCCGGTGTGGCGGGTGGCGCCGGACTGTCCTGCTCGGTGGCGGCCACAATGAGCCGGCCCATCAGCAGTTCCAATTGCAGTCGGGGTGCTGTTGCCCCAACCATGTCGCGCAGCGCCTCGTCAATCAGATCGGCACGCCGCGACAGCAGGCGCGTCCCCCACTGCTGCGCTTGGCTTTGCAGGCGGCCCAACTGGTCGGCGGGGACGTGCGGCAAAATCTCGGCGGCCTGCCCCGGAGCCAATGCGCAGACCAGTACGTCCCGCACACGCTGGAGCAGGTCGGCAGTGAACCGCCGTGGGTCCTGCCCGGCGTCTGTCACTTCCGCGACTGTTTGGAACACGGCCGCTCCGTCGTTATTTCCGAGGGCTTCCATCGTTGCATCAAGCAGAGCGTCGTCGGTGTAACCCAGGAGGGCGATGGCCCGCTGATGGGTGATTCCGTCCTCATCCGATCCGGCGATCAGTTGGTCAAGCAGCGACAGGGAGTCGCGGACTGAGCCGCCTCCGGCCTGAACCACCAGCGGGAGGACGCCCTCGTCGACGTTCACATCTTCGGAAGCGGCGACCTCGGCGAGGAACGGCTCGAGAACATTCGGGGCGACCAGACGGAACGGGTAGTGGTGCGTGCGGGACCGGATGGTGCCGATGACCTTTTCGGGTTCAGTTGTCGCGAAAATGAACTTCACGTGGTCCGGTGGTTCCTCGACCAGTTTGAGGAGCGCGTTGAAACCCTCTTTGGTGACCATATGCGCTTCGTCGAGGATGAAGATTTTGTAGCGGTCGCGGCTGGGGGCGAAAGTGGCGCGTTCCCGGAGGTCGCGAGCGTCGTCGACACCGCGGTTTGAGGCCGCATCAATTTCCACCACGTCGAGGGATCCGGTACCGCCGGTCGCCAGTTCGACGCAGGAGTCGCAAGTGCCGCAAGGCTGAGACGTCGGCCCTTCGACACAGTTCAGGCAGCGAGCCATGATGCGTGCGGAAGTGGTTTTACCGCAGCCACGCGGACCCGAAAAAATATAGGCATGTGTGGTGCGGCCCGTGTCGAGAGCAGTTTTGAGCAGATCGGTAACGTGTTCCTGACCCACAACCTGATCGAAAGTGTCAGGCCGGTAGCGACGATAAAGAGCAACAGTCACAGCAACCCCTGACAAGTAATGACTGAAATAGCGATCCCCCGCGCACCCGGCAGAGCGACCTTATCCTTGCT
>CAYFQJ010000131.1:0-4163 GCA_964345205.1 uncultured Actinomyces sp.
CTCTTGGACCCGGCGCAAATCAGCGTATCCGCCCTTCGTGAAAGCTCTGATCAAGTTCAGCGAGGCCGCCGACTTGTGGTACATCTCGACAAGACGTTCCGGGTCGGGAATGCGGGATTCCTCGGTGAACTCGAACCCGTTCACCGCGTCGCCCAGGTAGCTGGGAAGTTCGACGCCGTCTCGCAGCTCAGTCGGTGATGAACGTGGTTTGGCGTACTGCCCGGCGATGCGACCAATCTTCACCACTGGGAGTGAACTGCCGTAGGTGAGCACGACCGCCATCTGCAAGAGTGTTTGAATCTTTAGGCGCAACTGATTGGCCGTCGATTCGGCGAAGGTTTCAGCACAGTCACCGCCGATTAGGACAAAGGCTTCGCCACGTCCGGCGCGAGCCATGTCTTCACGGAGACTGTCGACCTCCCCCGCAAAAACTAAGGGAGGTCGCTGCCGCAGTTCACTGTGAACCTGCTGGAGATGCTCCGCATCCGGATACACCGGTTGATGACGAGCGGGCAATTCGTGCCAAGTTTTTGGTGTGTTCACTGCGACAACGACCTCTCTTGAAAGGGCTAACTACTCAACGATGGTGTAGGGCTGGCCGATACGCTCCATTAGCGGCGCAAACCAGGGTGAGTTCACGTCAAACGGTTTGCCCCCGGCAATCCGCGGGAACTCGATGGCGCGGAGACGATCGCCCTGTTCCTCGTCGTGACCAATAACACCAGATTTTCCGTTCAGTGCGCTCTCGACAGCCAGATCAACCATCGACTGGATCAGTCGCAAGTCGTAGCTGTTGGCACGTGCGGAACGTGAGAAATATCCGGACTTCTGGACCATGACCTTCTCGGCGCCCAGACGATCGGCGAACTGCTTCGCAAACCACTGACCCGGGTTGATTTCGTCCAAACGCACATGACCGAAGGCATCACGACGAATTTCTTCACCGCGAGCTTCCATTTCCGCGATGATTTCGGGGACGCCAGCGCCCTCGGAGAGGAAAATATTTACGTTACCCTCTTCGTCCATGATTGTCTTCAGACGGGCAGCTTCAGCATCAATATCGATGTGCAGCTCTGGGAGGTAGAGGGCGTGGGCCTGCCAACGCTTTTCGGTGAGACCCAATGCCGGCGCACATTCCTGCTCGCTCAGCCAATCGAAATACTTGCGCGTGGTTTCCGCAGCCAACCAGCCGCAGTTGCGCCCCATAATTTCGTGGATGATCAACATCCGAGGTCCGGAACGATGTTCACCAACAATGTTCTGAGCAAAGAGTGAGCCCTGCTCGGCAGCCGTATCGGCACCCAGCGACTGCCGAATCGGAATCACGTCGTTATCAATAGTTTTCGGCAGGCCAACCACGGTCAGATCGTAGTCGTTGTCCGCGAGGAACTTGGCGAGGTCAGCGGCCGTTGTATTTGTGTCGTCACCGCCAATGGTGTGCAGCACGTCAACCTTGTCATTGCGCAGCTGATCAGCGGCGACCTGCAGCGGGTTCTGACCCTCTTCGACCAGGCCACGTTTTGTCAGGTCCTTGGCGTTGGTCAGCTTAACGCGTGAGTTACCAATCGGTGAACCACCGTAGTTGAGCAGTTTGGTGGCTTCCTGGCGTCCCTCATCGTTGACCAGCAGGTAGTCTCCGGTCAGGAGACCATGGTAGCCATGCTGGTAGGCAATTATCTCGATCTCGGGATCGAGGTCGCTATAACGCTGGATTAGTCCACCTACAGCGGCGGAGAGGCAAGGGGCGAAGCCCCCGGCAGTCAACAGGGCGACACGGCGTACAGTCACAAGATGACCTTTCTACTGTCTTAAGAGTGTGGCGGGTAAGTGCCATCGACCATTCTAGTCTGCAGTCCAGCATGCTCGTTTACCCGCCCACTTCCCGGGCGAAATAGGCGCCGCTGGCTGGCGAAGGGCGAAACCTAAGCGGTCTCCTCGGGATCGGACGGGAACTCAACGTCCGTCACCTCATCGGCAGTGTCTTCAATCTGGACATCACCGGGAAGTTCAGAGGAGTTCTCTTCGTCGCTCTTCGCCTTCTCGATCATTTCAGCCTTAACGTCTGCCGCATAGGCATCGACGTACTCTTGGCCCGATAAAAGCATGATGTTGTACATGATCTCGTCAGTGACTGCCCGCAGCACGTACCGGTCTTTGGCCAGACGACGGTACCGACTGAAATCCAATGGCTCACCGATGACGATCCCGATGTCGCTTCGGGTCGGGATGCGCTTCCCCATTGGCTGGGCACTGTGGGTCCCGATCATCGCTACTGGAACCACCGGGGCACCCGATTCCAAAGCCAACCGCGCAACACCCGTTTTGCCACGATAGAGCCTGCCGTCCGGACTGCGGGTCCCCTCGGGGTAAATCCCGAACAGTTCACCGGCCGCCAGTCGATCCAAGCCGGCCTGTAGTGCAGCTTGGGAGGCTTTCCCTCCGGTGCGGTCAACGGGGATGGTGCCGACGGCTTTCATGAAGTTACGTGTCGCCCAACCTTTGGCGCCTGACCCAGAAAAATAATCAGCTTTGCCCATGAAGACGACTTCGCGGTCGATCATAATCGGGAGGAATACTGAATCCCACACGGCGCCGTGGTTCGAAGCTAAAATAGCGGGTCCTTCTTCAGGAATATTCTCTGCCCCACGTACCCACGGTTTGTAGAATCCGCGCAGGAGAGGTCCCCCGGTGCCTTTTAGTACACGATAAAATCCCACGACACTTCCTTGTCACGTTCACTTCAGACTCTGTCGGCCACTTCCGGTCAGGAAGTTATCTTTTTCTATCGTACCGGTCCTTCGGTAGAATGGACGTCATGATCACAGCTATCGTAATGATTAACTGCCGAATTGACTCGATTCCCGAGGCCGCCCAGACAATTGCCGAAATCAAAGCTGCCCGTCAAGTCTACTCGGTAACTGGTGACGCGGCCCTAATCGCCGTGCTCAACTTACGTCAGTATGACGACCTTGCTTCAGTTGTCACTGAGGGGATTGCAAAGGTTGAGGGCGTCGAATCTATCCGAACTCACCTGGCGTTTCGGACCTACTCGACCGAACAGCTCGAAGAGGCTTTCCACCTCGGCCTGGACTGATCTCCATTCTGGCTTCGCCAGTAGCCGGAACTACTCTTGTGACAGCGTGACCCACCGCTCAAGCGTTCTGGTGGCCGCACCCGAGTGGATAGCTTCCTGAACAGGGACTATCGCCGCCTTGATTTGCTCCAAAACGTCCGTTTCAGTGTTTCCGTTCGCGGCGACAAGGCCTGCGGCGGCGTTCAGAACGACTGCGTCGGAGGCCGGACTGTCTTGGCCTTCGAAGATTTTGAGGGCAACCTCAGCGTTGTGCTGAGGGGAACCGCCGCGTAGGTCCTCCAGTTTGGCTTTGGGCATCCCGAACTCGACTGCGGGGTCAAATTCTCGGTACGAAACTTCACCGTGGGATGAGTGCCAGAGCAGTGCGGGATCAGTTGTGGTGCTTTCGTCCAGACCTCTGGTTGCGCCGCGAAACACCAGTGCGGAACTACCTCGACGCGCAAAGACGCCCGCCACCAGGGGGGCCACCTTTTCGTTAGCCACACCGATTGCGCTCGCTCGGGGGCGCGCTGGGTTAGTTAGCGGGCCGAGGACGTTGAACACCGTGGGGAACCCGAGGTCCCGCCGCACTGCAGCTGCGTGTCTCATTGACGGGTGGAAGTTATTGGCGAAGAGAAACACGATGTCGCTTTGGGGAAAAATCTTTTCGATTTGGGCCGTTGACATTTGGAGGTTAACGCCAAGAGCTTCCAAAACATCCGCTGACCCCGAAGCTGATGTCGAGGCGCGGTTGCCGTGTTTCACGACGGGGGTGCCCGTGGCCGCAATAACAATTGCGGCCATCGTCGAAATATTCACCGTGTGGGCCTGGTCCCCACCCGTTCCTACGATATCGACCGAGTTACCGGGCAGGTCGACAGTGCGGGCGTGATCCCGCATTGAGTCAGCCAGTCCCGCAAGTTCATCTGTGGCGACACCCCGCATGGCCAGCAACGACAGGAGCGTTGCCAGCCGGATGTCTCCCAGGACCCCCTCCATGACTTCGTCCATGAGGTCATAGGCTTGACGGTACGTAAGGTGTTTTCCGTCAACGAGGTCACGGACGACGTTATCCCACAGACTCATGACG
>CAYFQJ010000132.1:0-4061 GCA_964345205.1 uncultured Actinomyces sp.
AACGTGCCGCGCTGGTCACCAAGCTGACCAGCGAACTGGTCGAACAGGGGAACCTGACGACGCTGATGGTCACTCACAATATGGAACAGGCCCTCACCATGGGTAACAGAATGATCATGATGCACCAGGGACGAATTATTCTGGACGTCGAGGGCGCGGAAAAAGCGGCCATGACGGTGCCTGATGTGCTCGCCGAGTTCGAAAAGAACAAGGGCGCGGAACTCTCGGACCGGGCCCTACTTCAGTAACTTTCCGCGCTCGACGAGACACTCGGGTCGCTGGGCGCCTGCTGCAGTCGCAGGCGGTTGTTCCACGGGTCGTCCACTATCAGCGACTGTCCGTCGTGACCGTGGGCGATCCCGGCGGCACGAAGTCGTTCGGCGAGCGCGTCCACATTGTCGGCCTCGGGAAGCTGTAAGTTCACTTCAGCCAAACCCAAAGTGGGGGTTCGCAGCCCGGCCCCCGCTGACCTCCACGTGTTCACGCCCAAATGGTGGTGGTAGCCGCCGATCGACAAGAACATGGCCTGGTCACCCATTTGTGCGGTGATATCGAAGCCCACAATATCGGCATAGAAACGTTTAGCGGCCCCGATATCTCCGACTTGGAGGTGGACGTGCCCCACTGTTGTCGCAGCAGCTGACGAAGGTTTCCCGCCGGTCCAGTGGGCAGCTAAATACTGTTCCCGGCTCAGCGGCAAACTGTCCATAACAACTTGCCCGCGAGTCCACTGCCACTGTGTCGGGGGTCGGTCAGTGTAGAGTTCAACGCCGTTGCCTTCCGGGTCGCCGAAGTAGAACGCCTCAGAGACCAAGTGGTCGGCCGAACCCTGGTAAAGATGCGGGTAGGCCATCGAGAGCGCCGCAACGGCCGCGGCCAAATCGCTCGGGCTGGCGTACAGGAAAGCCGTGTGGAAAAGACCAGCTGAACCGGGGAGGGCGCGAGCTAAACTGTGGTCCTGATCGAGGACGAGCAGCGGGCTTCCGGCGACCCCCAACATGGCGTTACCCTTGACGTGGTTGAGGACCTTGAAGCCCAGGGTGTGCTGGTAGAAGTGCAGCATCGAGTCAAGATCTTTGACAAGGAGCCGCACCGGACCAAAATCTAAAGAGTTACCGAGTGTTGTCTCGGCCGTAGAAGTATTTTTTGACATACTGTTCCCAACGCCGTCCTCGTGACGAATATTCCGGACCTGAATCGTGAGATGATGTTCACATGACTGTAATTAGATTAGAAGAACGCCAGCAGGCCCCCCAGTTCACTTTGCCCACACTTGACGGCGACGTTTCCCTAGCTGAGCTCCTCGACGAGTCCACCAACGGTGTGATCGTCTACTTTTATCCCAAGGCCGGCAGCCCCGGCTGCACCACAGAGGCCTGCGACTTTAGGGACTCCCTCAACTCGCTGAAGGGCGCTGGTTACCGGGTCATCGGGATCAGCCCGGACTCCATTGCCGCTTTGGAAAAGTTCGCCAATAAACAAGATCTGAATTTCTCCCTCGGGTCGGACCCCGACCATAAGGTCATGTCCGAGTACGGCACCTGGGGCGAAAAGAAAAACTACGGTCGCACTTTCGTGGGGGTCATCCGGTCCACCTTCGTCGTCAACAAAGACGGCACGTTGAAACTTGCCCAGTACAACGTGAAGGCAACCGGACACGTCGCCCGAATCCGCAAGGCCCTCGGCCTGGATTCCTGAGGGGGCAGAACACCGGGCGGTTCGGCTCGCAGGCACCCGGGTGGATCGCGGCGCGGGTTAGGTGCTCGCAGAAATCTTGTCGACCACCTTTGTGGCACGGTCACGCCACGACCGGCTGGTTCCCGGGCTGAGCGCTCCGGGACTGCCTCGGCGTGAACCGACCAGCATCGTCATCCACGCACGGGCCGCTTCGCCGCCGATCCCTAAAGCCTGGAGCCGACTGTCGCGGGCAGCCAGCCAGTGTCGTCGACTATCTCCCGATTTGGCTAACTCCAAGAGGCGAACCGTCCCGGCCCAGGCCGTGGCTTCAGCCATACCGGCCTCGACCAGAGCTCCCACGACGCTGCGGAGGCGGTCGTCGAAGTCATCCAGACCGAAGGTGATAGGACTGTCGCAAAGGGCTCCCACCACGATCGCGCTGTGACCGCCCCGTTGAGCGGCCCAGTCTAAAACCGCGATGTCACCTAGAGGAACCTCAGTGAGGGTATTGCGGTCGGCGGCCTCACCGGCCCTCATAGTCAGGTGAACCCACAGGCCCCACGGTTCGCGGGCAGCGGCGATCTGTTGGGCATGTGAATACAGAATTTCCCACGCCAGGGTCAGAGTTTCCCACGGGTCAATGCCAGCGGCGGGGCGGCGTTGCCGGATGATTCTGCCGAACCGGCGAGGGCCTTCCCGCTCTAAGGCAGCGGCCAATAGCCACACCGGTTTCCCTTCCCACTGAGCCTCGATTGCCTGGCTGATAAGTTGCGCCAGTCCGGGCCCGTCAAGAACCTCAGTTTGATTGGGAGCGCTGACCCAGGGGGATCGTGGCGGGGCCACCGGTTGGCCCACCGGTTGCGCCGTCGGTTGCGCCAGCGACTCGGAGTGCGGGGGCGCGGCGGCCGGGGCGCGCAGCAGCTGCAAACGCCAACTGCTCAGGTGCCGGTCGTCATCAGGTGGCTCGTCGATACGCAGACGACGTTGCGATTCCAGTAATTGCAGGGCACCCCGGACCGTAGACGGCGGTAGGGCGGTCATGTCCACCAGATGTTTCAGTGGAAGCAGGGCGACACCGCGTGCGTCAGCTAACAAACTCAACTCAAGACAAACCAGTTTGGCGGCGGGGGTGAGGCAGTCAAGGCCGCGGGCCCAGTGGGTCCAAGAAATATGCACGTCGTTCTCGATTAGTCAGAAAATAGGACCCGTTAAGAATGTGACAGGCAAAGAACCGCCCTCGCCCGGTTCCGATGTGCCTGTGGAAAGGTCACGTTCGACTGTCTGTGGGGAAACGGGCCAGCGGGGGGCGGGGGCGGAGGCCAGCGCGCGGGCCAGCACCGGTGCGCCTAGTGAGGCCGAAAGTCGACCATCCGCAATTGGGGGCGACGAGCCTCTTGGGAGGCCGCAACATCCAACAGCAGCGTCAGTTGCCATTCTCCGCTCTGCTCCGGGTCGAGGATCCCCTGCCTAATGATCCACCACTTGTGGTCACCGGCAGCAGTCGTCGGCAGCTCCTCGACAGTAGTCACGCCGGTTGCGAGCAGCAGATCCGAATCCTCCGGGTTTTCGGTCGTGACGAAAAGTTCGGGGCTGCGGGCGGCCTGGTCGATCCGAATCCAATCGTGTTCCGCCCAGTAGCGTCCCAGTTCGGCGTGCCAGTGGTCCTCATCCCAGGCGGGAGTGTCCTGGCTGAGCGTGGCCAGCCGATCGACATTGTCGCGGGACAGCGCCTCAACCCACCGGAAGGTTTCCTGCTGCGCGGCCCGGCGCAGAGCGTGCAGGTTCTTCGCGTAGTTGATCTGGCCATCCGCATCGGTCCCGAAGGCACGTTCCTCCTCGGCGACAACAACGTCTTCGGTGGCCTTAATTTTCCCGTCCGCCAGCTGCTCCCACTCGTCGAGCAGCGAACTGTCAACGGAACGCACCAGGTTCCCCAGCCAGTCGATGATCTCGTCAAGCTCTTCGGTCTGGAACCGTCCGGTCGGGATCTGCGTCAGCGCGCGATAAACATCAGTCAGGTACCGCAGGACAACGCCCTCAGCATTATCGAGGTCGTAACTAGAAATAAGGCCCGAGAAAGTTTGGGCCGACTCGATCATCTCGCGGACCACAGATTTCGGTGATGGCTCCAACCCGCGCACCCACGGGTTGGTTTGCGAGAAAACGGTGAACGTCGGCAGCAGCACATCCGCGAGCGGTTGGGGCCAAGTGACTTCCTGGAGGGCATCCATGCGGTCGTCGTACTCCATGCCTTCCGCTTTCATTTCCTGCATGGCGCGGTCCCGGGCGCGACGCTGCTGCGCCAACAGCAGCGGACGGGGATCCTCGACGACGGCTTCAATCGTGCTGAGGACGTCGAGGGCGAAAGTGGGGGAGTCCGTGTC
>CAYFQJ010000133.1:0-442 GCA_964345205.1 uncultured Actinomyces sp.
ACCGCACCATGACATCGCACCGTTCCGGCGAAACCGGTGACACCACAATTGCCGACCTGGCTGTGGCCACCAACTCCGGCCAGATCAAGACCGGCGCACCGGCTCGTTCAGAACGCGTCGAGAAGTACAACCGCCTGCTGCGCATCGAGGAAACCCTCGGCGAAGAGGCCACCTACGCGGGTGCATCAGCTTTCCCCCGCACCTACGTACTTGACACTGGGGGGGGGGCGGCCCCTCTCGGGGAAGAAGGCCTCGGGGTCGGTCTGCGCGCACAGCGCGCGGTCCTGCCACTGCTCGTTGGTGGTCGGCTTGGCCAACGCCTCAAGCATCTCCGGTTCATCAGGAACCACACTGAGATGCGGCCGACGGGTCGCGCTCTCGGAATCCGAATCACCCGACGCTGGACGGATGCTGATGCTGGTGCTGGGTAGGCCCCCCATTA
>CAYFQJ010000133.1:452-4028 GCA_964345205.1 uncultured Actinomyces sp.
ACAAAAAAACCAGCGCGTCTGGCCCGTAAAGTCGCCCTCGGGGGACTGAACGTCTCCGTGCGCCTTGCGACCACTTTGCTCCTAGGTGGTTTAGCGTTGCTGGTCCTCATCCCGACGGCGCTGCAATACGCCGACCAGAACCGTCAGTACCGCGCGGCCGTCACCGAAGTTGAGGTCGCCCGGGAACGGACCATCGAACTCCAAGAGGAGTTAGCGAACTGGGACAACCCCGAATACGTCGCCAGTCAGGCTCGCAGCCGCCTGGGGTACGTGCGTAAGGGCGAAACTCAGTTCTCCGTCGTTGACGCCACAGTAGAAGAAGCAGCCCCAGAGGCCACAGTAACCAGCGGCCCGCCAAAACCCTGGACCATGCGCCTCCACGGCTCCCTCCTGGACGTTGATCAACCGCCGGCCGTTGCCGAAATCGTCAAACCACAAGGATAATCAGTGCGTAATGTTGCTCCGAACGCGTCGGCTCCGACGGCGGACGACCTCAAACAGTTAGAGGAACAGTTGGGGAGAGTCCCCCGTGGCGTAGTTGGTATCGCTGCCCGTGGGCCCGCCGGCGAGCCGTGGGTCGTTATCACGCAACCGCGCTTGGACGACGGCACTCCCTTCCCGACGACGTTCTACCTGACGAGTCCCGAAATTGTTTTAGGGTGTTCCCGCTTAGAGGGCGAACACCTCATGGATGAGTTCAACGCCGAACTGGCCGAGGACGAAGACCTCGCGGCCGAGTACCGCAACGCCCACAACGACTATTTGGAGCGCCGCCAAAAATTAGGTGACGTTCCCGAAATCGCGGACTTCTCTGCCGGAGGGATGCCCGAACGGGTCAAATGTTTACATGCCGTCGTGGGGCACGCCCTCGCCGCGGGACCCGGTGTGAACCCCTTTGGGGACCGAACCCTGCAAATTCTTGGTGTTGCGCAGTGAGGCGCGTCGCTGCCATCGACTGCGGGACCAATTCGATTCGCCTCCTCGTCGCCGAAACCACACCTGAGCTGCGCGACTTGGCACGCGAAATGCGTATTGTCCGGCTTGGGCAGGGTGTGAACGAAACCGGCACTCTGGCGCCCGAAGCTATTGCTCGCACACTTGCGGCCGTCGAAGAATACGCCGAAATCATGGACGCCCTCAACGTGGAAGAGGCGCGATTCGTGGCGACCTCGGCCATGAGAGATGCAGATAACGGCGAAGAATTTGTCAGCACCGTTCGCAGCATTCTTGGGATCACCCCCGAAGTCATCACCGGCAGTGAAGAAGCGTCCCTCACCTTCCGAGGAGCCACAGCATTCATCGCCGGGCAGCAGCATCCCACGCTCGTGGTCGATATCGGGGGCGGCTCCACCGAGTTCGTCCTCGGCAGCGAAACGGTGTCCCAGTCAGTTTCCGTCGACATGGGGTCCGTCCGAGTCCACGAAATGTTCGACACCCCCGATGAGGCGCGACCCTGGATCGACAGTCAACTGGATCGGGTCACTTTCCTGGAGGATGTGCGCTCCATAGTCGGCGTCGCCGGGACCGTCACCACTTTGGCGGCCTGCGCCCTCGACCTCGACACGTATTCGCCTGACGTAACCCACGGGAAGTTCCTCAGCTGGGACGAATGGTATGAAACTATCCGCTATATGGAGTTCGCGCCGCTGAAAGAAAAAGAATCGTTAGGCTACATGCCGAAGGGACGCGCGGACGTCATTGCCTCCGGAGCCGTGATCTGGGAACGAGTTTTGCGTCGTTTGCAGGGCAGGTCACATGATTTGGGGGGCGCGTACATCTCAGAACACGATATTCTAGACGGTATGGTCTTGGCCCCATAGCCCAATGGCAGAGGCAACCGACTTAAAATCGGTCCAGTGTCGGTTCGAGTCCGACTGGGGCTACTAAAAAGGAGAACTAATGAGTAATCCAGTTTTTACGCGACTGGACAAGCAGTGGCAGCCGACGCCACAAGCCTATGCCCCGGGCCCACAAATGCCAGTTGCACAACCCGTAATCGTCGACAAAATGACCTACGACGACGTCATTGTTCGCACCGGTTTATCCCTGGCGACACTGACAGTCACCGCGGCGGTGACATGGTGGCTATATTTGGCGGTGCCGCAGGTGGTGCTGCCACTGATGCTTGTTGGTTCCATCGGCGGTCTGATCGTCGCTATGGTCAATATTTTTTCGAAGAAGATTCGTCCCGCTCTAGTGCTCCTCTATTCAGCCTTGCAGGGCGTGGCGATGGGCGCACTATCGGGCGTCGTCGAGGACGCCATGCCGGGCGTGGTGATCCAGGCAGTTGTGGCAACAGTCGTCGTCTTCGGCGTGACTCTGCTGCTATTCGCTTCGGGCAAAGTCCGTAACTCCCCGAAATTGGCACGTTTCACACTGATTTCGCTGGTCGGGATCCTCGTTAGCCGCCTCCTCATTTGGGTTCTTAGCAGTTTCGGGATTCTGGGCTCAGCTAGCAGTGGCGCTGAGGTCTCAGTTCTCGGGATCCCGCTGACCGTCCTCATCAGCCTCTTCGCTGTCATTGTCGGCGCACTGTGCCTGATTGGCGATTTCGACCAGGTCAAGGTTGGCGTCGCGGCGGGTGTTCCCTCGAAGTACGCCTGGGCGAGCGCCTTCGGCATCATGGTCACCGTGGTGTGGCTGTATGTCGAGATTCTAAATATTTTGGTCCGAATCAACCGTAACTAGGAGAACTTCTGATGGTGCAAGTAACTGGTAACTTCGGCGAGAAGCCAACTCTCCAATTTCCTTCCGCCACGGCCCCCGAGGGCCTGAAGGTAGAGGTCCTCGAGAAGGGTGATGGCCCGGTTGTGAAAGCCGGCGACCAGCTCACCTGCAACTATTTGGGGCAGGTTTGGGGTGGGGAAGTTTTCGATAACTCTTATGACCTTGGTGAGCCGCTAGTGTTCCCAATTGGGATGGGGTGGGTCATCGAAGGTTGGGACCAGGGACTCGTCGGGCAAACCGTCGGTTCCCGCGTCTTGCTGTCGATCCCGTCAGACCTCGGTTACGGTCCCGCCGGTCAGCCTGCCGCCGGAATCAAAGGCGACGACACTCTGGTTTTCGTTACGGACATCATCGCGGGCAACTGAAGCCGTTGAAGCCGTGATTGCAGTAACCACCGGGGTTCTTCGCTAAGTACTGCTGGTGGTACTCTTCGGCCTCCCAGAAGGGACCCGAAAGAGGTTCGATAGTGGTGACGATTGGGCGCGGGAGTTCGTAGCCGTCCCGAATATTTCGGGCAGTTTCCTCCTGCTCCTCGTCAGTTACCCAAATTGCACTGCGGTACTGGGTACCAATGTCGTTACCCTGCCGGTTCAGCTGGGTCGGGTCGTGGTTCTCCCAAAAAGTCGCGAGGATCTCGGGCAGAGCGCCAGGTTCGTACTCAACTTTGACTGCCTCTGCGTGACCGGTGGTCCCGGTACACACCTGAACGTAGTTGGGGTTATCCGTGTGTCCGCCCGTGTAGCCGACGACGGTGCTGGTTACCCCGGGGACTTGGCCGAGTATCTTTTCCATCCCCCAAAAGCATACAACCGCTAAATAAATGAACATCATCTTCACTCCGGACTCTAT
>CAYFQJ010000134.1:0-3970 GCA_964345205.1 uncultured Actinomyces sp.
CTGACTGCCAGAATCTCGGGGCGCATTCACCGGCGGTGAACAGTACCACTTCGCCGCTAGCCGTGACACGATAGGCCCATGCCCGTTTCTGTCCTGAACCTCACCCAAGAACCCGCGCGGTCCCGACTGCGGGCGTTACAAGACGAATTCCCCCTCGGAAGCCCGCCGTCTGGCGGATACAGCCAGATCAATCGCGCCCTTCGCGAGGAGGAACTGACCCCCGAACTCGCAGGGCTAATCACGAATCAGTTACAGCTGCGTGAGGAAGCCAGCCGTAAGGTGGGGGACTTGGCAGAGCACATGCTGTTCACCCGCAGCGGATTAGAACAAGCCACCCGTTTTCGTGTGGCGCTTCACCACGCCCATCGGTATTTGCGCACGGGGGTACCGTCAGTGGCCGACCTCGGATGCGGTCTGGGGATCGAAACTTTAGCTCTGGCAACCTGCGGCCTGCAGGTCACGGCCGTAGACATTGACTCCGAAATCGCCGGTTGCGCGGCCTACAATCTGCGGGAGTTCCCCGACGTTGAAATCAAGATCGGCGATATCAACGACGTCACCCCCGAAACGCTCGCGGCGTGGAACTCGGCCTCGGTTTTTATGGACCCGGCCCGGCGCAGTGGGAAAGGCCGGCAGTTCGACCCCGAGAAGTGGGCACCTCCCTGGAGCAGGGTCCGTGAAATTATCGACTGGGGCCTGCCCACCGGAATCAAACTGGCACCGGGCATTGCTCACGAACTCCTCCCAGCGACGTGCCACACCCAATGGTTGGCTGTGGGGACAGAACTCGTTGAAGCGAGCCTCTGGACAGGACAGCTGGCCCAGGAAGGCCCCGGGCGTTCGGCTGCAGTTCTCACCGGCGGCAAGTTCCACGTCCTCGAGGACCCGACCATGACCGCCGCGGATGCCCCCGTGACACCGGCCCCAACGGGCCCACTGGGGCAGTACGTTTTCGAGCCGAACCCCAGCGTGATCCGCTCGGGTTTGGTCGCCGCCCTCGCTCGGCAAACTCAGACTCATTTGCTACACCCAAAAATCGCGTACCTCAGCGGTGACGAACAGATTCACTCGCCTTTCCTGGCCGGGTTCCGCGTTTTAGAGACCACCGCGATGCGCGCCAAACAAATCGGCGCAGAACTGCGCCGTTTGGGCGCGGGGCCGGTTGAAGTCAAGAAAAGGGGCGTTCAGGTCGACACCAGCGCACTGCAAAAACAGCTGCAGCGTCCCCGGGGTCGACCGTTAGTTGTGATTGCGACTCGTGTTGGGGACCGACACTGCGCCCTCATTGCCGAGAGAATCACTCCAGATAGAGAGGCACTATGACACTGCGTTTTGCGACTTCTGAACGCTCCACTGTTGGTATTGAGTGGGAGCTACAGCTGGTTGACATGGACTCGAACGACTTGCGGCAGGCCGCCGCCTCAGTGATCGAGTCGGCGTGGACAAACCCTCAGCTGCGCACCCTCGTCCACCAGGAAATGCTGCTCAACACCGTTGAAATCGCTTCGGGTGCACACAGAGAAATTGGGGATTGTCTTGCGGATATTCGCGAGGCCGTCAGCCATTTGCGTCCACTGACGAATGACCTGCGGATCGATTTGGCCAGTGCGGGATCCCACCCCTTTGCGCGGCCGGCCTACCAGCGGGTGACGGATACCGATCGCTATGCGGACCTAGTCGAGCGGACCCAATACTGGGGGCGCCAAATGCTGCTCTACGGAGTGCACGTTCATGTTGGGGTTGAGAGCCGGGACAAAGTGCTTCCCATCATCAATGCGCTGACCACTCGGGCGGGACAACTCCAGGCTCTCTCCGCGTCGTCGCCCTACTGGGCGGGGCAGGACACCGGTTACGCCAGCAACCGGGCGATGGTGTTTCAGCAGCTGCCCACGTCGGGGATTCCCCGCCACTTTGACCGCTGGGACGACCTCGAGAAATACACTGACGATGTTCTTAAGACCGGGATCATTGGTAGCTTCGATGAGATTCGGTGGGATCTGCGGCCGGCGCCCCACCAGGGGACCGTGGAGATTCGCGTCTTCGATGCGTGCACCAATATTCGGGAAGTCGAGGCCGTCGCGTCGCTCTCCCATACCCTCGTTGAACACTGTTCGACCCTCCTGGACCGGGGCGAGACCCTCCCGACGATGCCGAACTGGTTCGTGAAAGAAAACAAGTGGCGTTCGGCACGGTACGGCCTCGACGCGAAGCTGATTATCGATGCGGACGGCAACGAGGAGTATGTTCGCGACACCCTTGAAAAGATGGTGGAAGAGCTCGCTCCGACAGCGGCTCGCCTCGGCTGCAGCGACAGCCTGAAGATTGTGACCGAAATCCTGCAGATGGGAGCTTCCTACCAGCGGCAACGAGATGTCGCAAAAGCTCAACCCCAGAACCCACTTGACGCCGTGGTTGGTCTGATGCGCGCAGAAATGTACGCGGACCGCATGCTCTCGGCTGAAGAGTACCTAGATGGCCCCTGGGCGGCGGACTCGCTGTTGGGGACGCGCTGACAGAGAGTAAACTGCAGTAGTGAGCAACGTTGAACCGCCCCTCATTTTGGGTATCGAATCCACCTGCGATGAAACAGGTATCGCCCTCGTCCGCGGCAATACTCTGCTGGGACAGTCCACCGCCACGTCGATGGACCAGTTTGAACGCTACGGCGGGATCATCCCGGAGATCGCCTCCCGGGCCCACCTGGAAAGTTTCATTCCGACACTGGAGTTGGCCCTCAAAGAGAGCGACGTCGCCCTTGACGAAGTTGATGCCATCGCTGTCGCTGCCGGACCGGGGCTGGTCGGCTCGCTCACCGTCGGAATCTGTGCGGCCAAAGCGCTTTCGCTGGCGCTTGACATGCCGCTTTACGGGGTCAACCATGTTGTCGGGCACCTGGCCGTTGACGCGCTGGTTGACGGGCCACTCCCCCAGCCGTCCATTGGTTTGGTGGCTTCAGGTGGGCATTCAAATTTGCTCCTGGTCAACAATATTGCCAATGACATTGTCGAACTGGGTGGGACCCTTGACGATGCGGCCGGTGAAGCCTTCGACAAGGTCGGTCGCCAACTGGGGCTACCCTATCCGGGAGGTCCCCACGTTGACCGGTACTCGCGCCGGGGTGAGCCCTTAGCCATTCGCTTCCCCCGCGGTCTGGCGGCAGGCAAAGACAAAGAGCGCTACCGGTACGACTTTTCGTTTTCAGGACTGAAGACGGCCGTGGGTCGATACTTGCAGGCGCATCCACTGCCGGATCTGGCCGAGGGCGCTGACCCGGCCGAGAGAGAACAGGCGATTGCCAATATCGCCCATGCCTTCAGCGAATCCGTCAATGATTCGCTCTCCAGTAAGGCCGTGGCGGCAGCGACAACGAACGGCTGCGACACCATTGTTGTCGGTGGCGGTTTCGCGGCGAACTCACGCCTGCGGGAACTGCTTACTGAACGCGCTGAAGCGGCGGGGGTCGCGGTTCGTTTCCCGCCGCTGTCTCTTTGCACTGACAATGGCGCCCAGATTGCTGCGATTGGAGCGCGACTGGTTGAGGCCGGACTGCCGCCCTCGCCACTGGATTTTGGGCCAAACACTCGGATGCCGCTGACACAGATCTACCTGGCGCCTTAACGAAACGGCGGCCCCCCAACCGAAGTTGAGAGGCCACCAGTTCTGTTTCTGAGGTCAGATTCCCTTGAACACTGCTTTACCGAGCTGTCGGTTCAGTGTGGAAATCACGTCGAGGGGAATCCCCTTCGGGCAAACTGCTGAACATTCACCAATGTTGGTGCAGCTGCCGAAACCTTCGTCCCCCGCCTGGTTCAACATGTTGACCACTCGTGAGAGGTTCTCGGGTTTCCCCTGTGGGAGCAGACCCAGGTGGGTCACTTTCGCAGCTGTGAACAGCATGGCCGAAGCATTCGGGCACGCCGCCACACAGGCACCACAACCGATACAGGCCGCAGCTTCGAAAGCGGCGTCT
>CAYFQJ010000135.1:0-3965 GCA_964345205.1 uncultured Actinomyces sp.
GGACGCCTTCATCATGATATCGGCGTTCCTGATGACAGGTTCATTTATTCGTCGCAGCAAGGGCGGCATGCGGCGATCAGTTCCGGAACGGTGGGCCACAACTTTCAAACGGCTCCTGCCGCCGTTGGCGGTAACTGTCCTGTTGACCCTATTCGCCTCGTTACTGATCCTCCCCGCGAACCGCTGGCAAGGGATTGTTGACCAGTCTTTTGCTTCGCTCACCTACTGGCAAAACTGGCTGTTGGAACTGATCTCCACCGACTACTTTGCTGAAGATCACGCTCTTGCCAGTCCCCTCCAACACCTGTGGTCCATGTCGATGCAGGGACAAATTTTCCTGCTCTGGCCGGCACTAATGGCCCTCACCGTGGTGGTGGCGCGGAAAATTAAACTCTCAGTGCGGTACACGGTTCTGGCTGTCTTCGCCGTGATCACCGCCCTCTCGCTCTACTGGCTGCTGACGACCTCCCAACCCCTTGACACGATCTACTTCGATACGCGCGCCAGAATTTGGGAGTTCTCTTTGGGGTCGGCAATTGCCGCGGCGGCCCCGCTGCTGCGCCTGCCGCGGGTAGCCGCCCACATTGTGTCGACCGTCGCCCTCACAGTGCTGCTGGTTTTCTGTCTGGTCTCCATCGGCACGTACCCGGGGCCAATGGCCGCCTTCCCGCTGATCGCCACCAGCGCCCTCCTCCTTTTTTCGCAGGACAGCGCGGGCGTCACCGGAAGGGTCCTCAGCTGGCGCCCCCTGGTCGCCCTCGGTAATATTTCCTACGCGGTTTACCTGGTGCACTGGCCAATCTTCGTGCTCTACCTGGTTTACGTCAGCAAAGACCGCCTGGCAATTTGGGACGGGCTGCTGCTGATGGTCATTTCGATTGCCCTGGCATACCTGCTGACCAGATATGTCGACAACCCGATCCGCTACCTGAAATGGGCCAATACCACCGCACGGAAAACCCTGATCGTCGGCGGGACGCTAATCCTGAGCGTGGGGGTCGTTTTCGCAGTTCAACAGGTCATCTGGCACCAGGAGGCGGCGGCTCGTGCCGCGGCGCAAGAGCTCCAGGACGCGGCAGATCTCGTCGGTTTCGGGGCCATCGTCCCCCAGTCGGGCGCTTCCCAATCGGAGGACACCCAATCCAACGACGCCAAGCCCGAGGGCGAAGCCACTCCAGAGCCGCTCCCAACTTTGGGCGGGTTCCCCGGGGCGCAAGCGATGATTTATGAGGGCGATTTCCTCTTCGATGGTCCCCCAATTCCGGGGCCCCTCTCGCTCGAGGCCGAGTGGGTCATGTACGAGAACCGTTGCAGCGACCCGGCCCGCGCCCTCCTCTTCCAATATCCGCGCACCGGCTGCCACGCCCACGGCTCCCCTGACTCTCCCCGAGTTTTCATTGGCGGCAGTTCCCACGCGGAACAGGTCCTGATGCCCGCTGGTCGCCTCGCAGCTGATCAGCAGGGTCTGTATGTGGAAGCGGCACTGAAAGCGGGCTGCCCCTGGTCGATGCCTAACCCGGCCAGCGGCAGCGACTGCGCCGGTCACAACGCCAACCTCTTGCAGTACGTGAAAGAAAACCCCTTCGACTACATCTATTTGATTGTTACGGCGACCAGTCCGGGGTCCGCTGATGAACAGCTGGGTTACGGCGTGGTGGAACTCAT
Source organism: uncultured Actinomyces sp. (assembly GCA_964345205.1). GTDB lineage: Bacteria > Actinomycetota > Actinomycetes > Actinomycetales > Actinomycetaceae > Scrofimicrobium. The sequence continues at coordinate 1,666 of CAYFQJ010000135.1, forward strand.
TGAAGAGCTGACCGCGACGGGCGCTAAAGTGATTGGGATCCGCGATAACCTGCGCGCGAACCGGGACCTCTACGAGTGTTCGTCCTCCCAGGACTTGGACGCGCCCTTCGGCGGCTGTTTGCTGGAACGTAACGATTATTTTGCCGCGGACAGCATTTTGGATCCGCTTCTGGACATCCCCGGGTTCGAATACGTTGACATTATGGACCTCTACTGTGACGGCGATGTTTGCCCCACAATCGCGGGTAATGTGCACATTTATTTGGATACGAATCACGTCACGCAAAGCTATGGCAACACGATGGCTCCAATTCTGGTGGATCGGTTCCAGGCGGCCCTCGAGAAAATGAAGTAGCGGGATGCACCCATTGTGACCTGACAGTGGAACGGTTAGTCTGAGAGTCCGCCTGGGCACGATGATCGCCCGTCCGCCGATGAGATGAGTTTGCCCTGATTACCTTCGACTCTGTCACCAAAACTTATCCTGATGGGACAACAGCCGTCCAAGACGCCTCCTTTGAGGTTCCGGCCGGGACAACCACTGTCATGGTCGGCACTTCCGGTTCGGGCAAGTCGACACTGCTGCAAACCGTGAACCGCATGGTGGTGCCAACTTCGGGGACCGTCCTCCTCGACGGTGTTGATGTGGCCGATTTGGATCCGGTAAAGCTGCGACGCTCCATCGGTTATGTGCTGCAAGAGGGCGGCCTCTTCCCCCACCGAACTGTCATCGACAATATTGCGACTGTCCCCATTTTGGAGGGCGTCCGTCGCCACACCGCCCGCCAGCGTTCCCAAGAACTGATGGAGCTGGTGGGTTTGGATCAGGCTTTGGCGAATCGTTACCCAAGCCAGCTCTCTGGTGGCCAGCGGCAACGAGTGGGAGTGGCCCGAGCTTTAGCTAATGACGCCAAGGTGCTGCTGATGGACGAACCTTTCGGTGCTGTTGATCCGCTGGTGCGATCCGAACTGCAGCAGGGCCTAATTGACCTGCGCGACCGCGTGGGGGCAACAATCCTTTTCGTCACCCACGACATCACTGAGGCTTTCACTTTGGGCGACCAGGTGGTCGTGATGCGCACCGGCGGCGAAATTGCCCAGATTGCCTCGCCAACAGAGATTGTTGCGCACCCGGCCAATGAGTTCGTCGCCGACTTCATTGGCTCCGCGGGTTCCATTCGCCCTCTTTCCCTCGGGCAAGCGGTGCCCGGTGGGAACGTCATTGTTGACGCCAATAACCGTCCGGTTGGGGTGCTCCGACAGTGAACTGGTTAGGTCAAAACTGGTCGCAAGTGTTTTCCCTGGGTTGGAGACACCTGCAAATTGCGGTCCCCGCGATTTTCTTCGCACTTTTACTGGCCGTCATTTTCGGGTGGTTGGCGCACCGGTACCGGCAGGTACACGGGCCCCTCTTGGGCGTCCTCGGAATCATGTACGCAGTTCCCTCGCTCCCGCTGCTGATCGCAGTTCCCGCGCTGATCGGCACGGGGCTGCGCTCCCCGGTGAACATGGTGCTGGTGTTGACGTTCTACGGGGTGGCCGTGATGGTCCGCCAGGTCAGCGACGGTTTTGATTCGGTACCGAAAGATGCCCTAATCTCGGCCGAGGCCTGCGGTTTCAGTTCGTGGCAACGCTTCTGGAAAGTCGAACTGCCCCTGGCGATCCCCGTGATCACAGCGGGCCTGCGGGTCGTGGTGGTCTCGACAATTTCGCTGGTCACCGTCGGGGCGGTCATCGGCATCCAATCGCTCGGCACCCTCTTCACTGATGGTTTCCAGCGGGGGCTCGTCGCCGAGGTCGTGACCGGTCTGGCCGCAGTTGTCGTTCTGGCGTTGCTTCTCGACGCTCTCGTAGTCATGGGGTCCGCCCTCCTGACGCCGTGGACGCGCACCAGTCGCAGAGAGAGAACTCCAGCATGAGCATTCTGACGGAAACTTTTCGGTGGCTCTTCGACCCGGCCCACTGGGGTGGCGCCAACGGCATCGGCGTGCGCCTTTTACAACACCTGGCGGTAACCGGTGTTGTGGTGCTGATCGCCGCGGCGTTGGCGATACCTGTGGGCGTCCTCATCGGTCACACCGGACGAGGACGATTCGCGGTGACGGCACTGGCCGGAGCTGGTCGTGCCCTCCCCACTTTGGGACTGTTGACGCTCCTGGGGCTGTGGCTCGGCATTGGTTTGGCGGCGCCGATGGCAGCGCTCGTGATTCTGGCGGTCCCCCCGCTATTGGCGGGAAGTTACGCGGGGGTTGCCAGTGCCGATCCGACGACAGTCCGGGCGGCGAAAGCAATCGGCCTCA
>CAYFQJ010000136.1:0-3925 GCA_964345205.1 uncultured Actinomyces sp.
TCGGCTTGGGTTTCCTAGGGGCACTGCATTTCACCACGGCCATGATCCTCGACATCGGGGTCTATATTTTGGTGGTCGGTGTTGTCATCGACCTCATTTCAGCCCTGGGCGCCGAAATCGATCGCCAGGGGGAGCGGGCGCATCGACGTAAACAGCCGACCGTTCGGGGCAGGGCACGTTCGCGAGAATCGACGCGGGCCGACTCGGCAGAAAACCCCGCTGAAGGGAGTCGATCCTGATGCCCTCCTTCGCGATGCTGCTCTTGGCAGGGGTACTTGTCAGCTGCGGCGTGTACCTGATTCTAGAGCGCACCCTTTCCCGTATCTTCATCGGCCTCTCCTTGGCGACCAACGGGGTCAATATCCTCATTCTGGCCATGGCCGGACCGGCTGGACTGCCGCCACTTCTCGGCGGCAACTGGGACACCATCGTCGATCCGCTGCCGCAGGCGCTAATTCTGACGTCGATCGTCTTGTCGTTGGGGACCACAGCTTTCGGTCTGGCGCTGGCCTACCGCGCCTGGCGTCTGACCGGCCACGACGAGGTCGTTGACGACGTTGAGGACCGCCGTTTGGCGCGCCGCCTACAAGACCACCGGGTCGGTATCGATTATTCGGGTGTCGAAGGTACAGAAGATCCCGGTATCGCTTACGACCAGGACGACGACAGCGGCGACCAGTTGCCGCCAACATCGACGGGTGGGGGTGAGCGCTCATGACTACCGAATCTGTCGAATGGATGTTGCCGCTACCGGTGCTGATTCCTCTGCTCTCAGCCGGTTTAGCGCTGGTAGTAGGACGTCGCCCGCGGCTACAACAGGCCATCTCGGTAGCGGCCCTGGTGGCCGCTCTGCTGGTCGGAATTGTCTTGACGCTCGCCACCATCGGCGGTCCCATCGCTCTAGATGTCGGCTCATGGTCCGCCCCCATCGGGGTGACGCTGGTGGCCGACAAACTCTCGGCCCTGATGCTGGTGGTCTCCCAAATTGTGTGTTTGGCGGTCCTGCTCTATTCGATCTCCCAAAACGCGGCGGACTCGTCTGTGGAAACTTCTGCGCCGGTGGCCATCTACCACCCGACGTTCCTCGTTTTGGTGGCCGGCGTTTCCAATGCGTTCCTCACGGGCGACCTTTTCAACCTGTACGTTGGTTTCGAAATTCTTTTGGCCGCCAGTTTCGTCCTCATCACCCTGGGGGGAACTCGCGGCCGTATCCGCGCCGGCACAGTGTACGTGGTGGTTTCGCTGGTTTCTTCGGCGATTTTCCTCACCGGGATCGCCCTCATTTACGGCGCTTTAGGTACCGTCAACATGGCGCTACTGTCGGAACGAATCGGTGAGATCGACCCGAACGTCGCCCTCATGCTGCAGCTGATTCTTCTGGTGGCCTTCGGAATTAAGGCCGCGATTTTCCCGCTCTTCGCTTGGCTTCCCGACTCGTATCCGACGGCTCCCGCACCGGTGACGGCAGTCTTTGCGGGGCTCCTGACGAAGGTCGGCATTTACGCGATCATTCGCTTACAGTTCTTACTCTTCCCCGAGAATCCACTCACTGACCTGCTGGCAGTGGTGGGTATCGCCACCATGATTCTGGGGATCATTGGCGCTGTTGCACAGGACGACGTGAAACGAATCTTGAGTTTCACCCTGGTTTCCCACATCGGCTACATGGTCTGGGGTATCTCGTTGGCGACTGCGGCGGGGCTGGCGGCGGCGATCTGCTACGCGGCGCACCACATCATTGTGCAGGCCTCCCTCTTCTTAATCGTGGGGCTAATCGAGCGCCGCACCGGAACCACTTCGGCGCGGCGACTCAACAACCTGGCGCGCACCGCCCCGATCATCGCGATCATGTATTTGATTTCCGGTTTGAACCTGGTGGGTGTTCCGCCCTTCTCGGGGTTCATCGGCAAACTTGGTCTAGCTGAAGCTTCAGTACAGGTGGGGACGCCGATGGCGTGGGCCCTCCTCGCATCTGGGATGGTCACCTCTTTCCTGACGCTGTACGTAGTCGTCAAGTTCTGGAACCGCGCGTTCTGGCAAACCCCCGAGGCGCACACCAAACTGGCCGATATGTACAGAAATCTAGGTCGGAACCTTTCCGGTCGTGAGGAGCGGCGCCTGCAGCGGGCGAAACAGGCTGATCAGCAAGTCGGCCAGTCCCACCGAGTGGCTGACGCTTCCCGCACCGAAGCAGAACGCGGCGGAGGTAGTTCCAATCTGCTGATGACACTGACAGTCGGCGGACTCATCTGTGTGCAGTTGGGGATGGCGTTCTTCGGTGGCCCGATTTACAGCTACGCCACCGCAGCGGCCGTCGAAATCAAGGAACGTACCCCCTATGTGACGGCCGTCCTCGGACCATCGGGGCGCGGGGACGGTATCTCTAACGAGAGCACCGCACCCATCCTGTTACCGTGGGAAACTCCGCACGAAACCGATCCGGAACCGGTCCAGGTGCCCTACAGGCCACGCCCGGAGACGAATTTGCCCGAAGTTGGAGGAGGTGAGGAAGATGACCAGCAGGGACCCGAAAGCCGCTGAACTGCCAACGAGTGAGTTCCCAATGAGTGAGTCGTCAACAACACAGTCGCGCCCTCCTGCTGCCGATCATGACCGGCCTAATCAGCGCCGCCGATGGTCCCGCGCCCGCAAACTGAACCGTTACGTGGCCGGGCCCCGAATTCCGCGCGTCACCGTCACGTACACGCTGTGGCTTTTCTTTATTTGGGTGGCTGCTTTCGGCAACGTTGAACCGCTGACCCTCGTGGGTGGCCTGCTGGTTGCTTTCATCGTCCAGTGGTCGTTCCCGCTGCCGCTGCGCACCGGCATCTTTGTTTTCCGGCCCTTCCGCGCACTCTGGTTAGCCATCCGTTTCCTCTACGACACGATCCGGGCCGGTCTGCACGTTTCGTGGTTGGTGCTGCGACCCGAACCGCGCCGCGACGCCATCATCGCGATCGCGACCCGCACCGATAACCCCGAGTACCTCACCATCCTTTCGGCAATGACTTCTCTGGTTCCAGGAACTATTGTGCTGGAGGTCGACCCGGTGTTCCGTTACATTTATTTGCACTGCCTGGACGTTGATTTCCAAGGCGGTGTTGAGGGCGTCCGCGCCGCTGTGCGGGCCCAGGAGGCGCGAATCCTGCAGGCTCTGGCCCCGAATTCGGTTCTAATTGAAACCGGTTTACTTCCGGTGCGGGAGGTACCAAATGGTTGAGGTTACACAGGTACTCTACTGGGTGGCGGGTGCCCTGCTGCTCATCGCTGCTTTTGTTGCTCTGGTGCGCCTTATGCTGGGGCCCACGGTCTTGGACCGAACGGTCGCCGCAGACCTGGTCACTTCGGTCGCCATTGGCATCACGGCGCTCATAGTGGTCTGGTGGTCCCGCTTTGACCTGCGCGCGCTTCTCGTTCTTTTCGCCCTGACGGGTTTCTTCTCATCGGTGGCGATCTCCCGCTTTGTGGGTCGCGAAACCCATCGGGACCGCAAAATCATTTCCCGCGATGAGGCGCGCCTGTTGGAGAACCAGGGCGAGCCGGAGAGTCCAGACGGTGAAACCATGATTGATGAGGACGTGGAGTCGCTATGACCGGTTTCAACTGGGCAGCTTTTGCTGACCTTCTGGGTGCTGTCTTGCTGGTGGCAGGATCCGTCTTCACGTTCTTGGCTGCCGCTGGGCTATTCCGGTTCCACGATTTATTCTCGCGGATGCATGCGGCCAGCAAACCTCAGCTGCTTGGCCTTTTCCTGCTCATGTCGGGCGTGACCTTATCGTTGCGGACCTGGGAGGCGTTCTTTGCGAGCGTCCTGGTCGTCGCCATCCAGGTTATCGCCGCACCAGTTTCGTCCCACATCGTTGGTCGTACCGCGTACCGCACGGGCCTGTCGGACCCGAAGGACCTGATGCTGGATCAGTTAGGG
>CAYFQJ010000137.1:0-1713 GCA_964345205.1 uncultured Actinomyces sp.
CTGCTCTTAGTTACACCTGGGAGCTCACCCGCGAGGGCGAGTTCACGCAGGCAGATGCGGCACAGGCCGAACTTGCGGTACACCGATTGTGGGCGACCACATCGGTTACACCGGGTATAGGCCCGGACCGCAAACTTAGGCTTGCGAGCTGCCTTGACTTTCATCGAGGTTTTGGCCATTGTCAGTCCTCCTTAAAGGGGAAGCCGAGTCTACGGAGAAGGGCACGACCCTCTGCATCCGTATCCGCAGATGTCACCACGGTAATATCCATACCGCGGGGCTTGTCGATTGTATCAACCGAGATTTCGTTGAACATGGACTGTTCGGTCAGACCGAAGGTGTAGTTACCATGTCCGTCGAACTGCTTGGGTGACAGACCGCGGAAGTCACGAATACGGGGAAGTGCAGTGGAAATCAGTCGATCGAGGAACTCCCACATACGGTCGCCACGAAGGGTAACCGAGCAACCAATTGCCTGGCCTTCACGCAGTTTGAACTGCGCAATGGACTTCTTGGCGTGGTTAATGCGGGGTTTCTGACCTGTCAGCAGCGTGAGATCACGAACAGCACCATCAAGTGCCTTCGAATCACGAGCTGCTTCACCGACACCCATGTTGACAACAACCTTAACTGGCTTGCTGACCTGCATGATGTTCTTGATGTCGAACTCTTCGGTCAATCCGGGAATGATTTCTTCGCGGTATTTGATTTTGAGTCGGGGGGTTGTCATTTTTACAGCTCCTTGCCCGGCTCAGCACCGCGTCGTTCTCCACCGCGGATGACGCGGGTACGTACGGTGCGTTTGCGACCGTCCCGTTCCACTACGTCCTCACGGAAGCCGACACGAACCGGCTGCTTACTGGCGGGGTCGACCAGTGCGACCTTCGCGATCGAAATGGGGGCTTCAATGGTGGTGATGCCGCCACTGTTGTCCTGCTGCTGTCCCTGGCGCACGTGACGTGTCTTCAGGTTTACACCTTCGACAAGAACTTTGTGCTCTTCGGGGAAGACACGAATTACGCGTCCACGCTTGCCTTTGTCGCCGGGAGTAAGAGGCGCGTAGCCTTCTTCTTCACGGCGGGCGTTGCGTTCAGCCAGTTTCTTGGGGTCACTGGTGCGTCCACGGACGACCTCAACCAGGTCACCTTTTTTAATTTTCGCTGCCATCAGATGACCTCCGGTGCGAGAGAAACGATCCGCATGTATTTCTTGTCGCGGAGTTCACGGCCTACGGGCCCGAAAATACGGGTTCCGCGGGGTTCACCTTCGGACTTCAAAATTACTGCAGCGTTCTCATCAAATTTGATGTAGGAACCATCGGGGCGGCGGGTCTCTTTCTTGACGCGCACGATTACCGCACGGACTACTTCACCCTTTTTGACGTTTCCGCCAGGGATCGCATCCTTTACGGTGGCGACAATCGTGTCCCCAATACCCGCGTAACGGCGAGCTGAGCCACCGAGCACATTGATGCAAAGGATTTCCTTAGCACCTGTGTTGTCGGCGACCTTCAATCGCGACTCTTTCTGGATCATGCTTTATGACTCCTGTCGTCGTGCCGGTTCTCTTCTGACTTTGCAGGATAGAGCCTTGCCGAACGGATGTTGTACAAAGAAAACGAGCTTACTTCGCCTTCTCGAGGATTTCCACCATGCGCCAGTGCTTCGTTTTGGACAGCGGGCGGGTTTCCATGATGAGGACGAGGTCGCCGAC
>CAYFQJ010000137.1:1723-3908 GCA_964345205.1 uncultured Actinomyces sp.
GTTGGCTTCGTCGTGGACCTTGACCCTCTTTGATTTGCGCACAACCTTGCCGTACAAGGGGTGCTTCACGCGGTCTTCAAGCTCGACGACGGCAGTTTTGTCCATCGCATTGCTGATGACGTAACCGCGGCGAACCTTACGTTGGTTGCGCTCGGTGGTGTTTGTTGTCTCAGACACAGAACTCACTCCTCAGTGCTAGGCGCGGTGCGGATGCCGAGTTCCCGCTCGCGCGCAACCGTGTAAATTCGGGCAATTGTTCGGCGCACAGACTTCATGCGACCGTGGTCTTCCAGTCCGCCAACGGCCTGGGAGAAGCGTAGGTTGAACAGTTCCGCTTTAGCTTTGTCTAATTCTTTACGCAGCTCAGCGTCGTCCATCTCGTTCAATTTGACAGTGGTCAGTCCCTTGTCCGCCATCAGTTGTCACCACCCTCACGGACCACGAAACGGGTCTTCATAGGAAGTTTGTGCTGCGCGCGTCGCATGGCTTCACGAGCAAGTTCTTCGTCCACGCCACCAAGTTCGAAGACGATCCGGCCGGGCTTGATAGGAGCTACCCAGAATTCGGGGGCACCCTTACCTGAACCCATGCGGGTTTCGGCTGGTTTCTTTGTCAGGGGGCGGTCTGGGAACACTGTGATCCAGACTTTTCCACCACGTTTGATGTGGCGGGTCATGGCGATACGTGCCGCTTCGATCTGACGGTTTGTCAGGTAGGCGGGGCCTACTGCCTGCAGGCCGTAGTCGCCAAAAGCCAACTCTGTTCCGGCTTTAGCCATACCGCGCCGTTTGGGCCGGTGCTGCTTGCGGAATTTGACTCGACGGGGAATGAGCATTGGGCTCAGGCCTCCGTTCCAGGTTCTGTAGCCTTCGCGGCCGGTGCCGGCTCGCTGGGACTGGTGGTTTCAGTTTTCGCGGCGGGTGCTGCTGCGTCCCGTCCGGTGTTGGGTGCCTTATCGGCAGCGGCCCGAGGATTCCGTCGGGGGCCACCACCGCGACGGTCACGACGACCGCCACCACGGGCACCTGATTCGGCCTGCTGACGCTGGAACTCACGTTCCGTCATGTCACCCTTGTAGATCCAAACTTTGACGCCGATGCGTCCAAAGGTTGTGTGTGCTTCGAAGAAGCCGTAGTCGATGTTGGCGCGCAACGTCTGTAGTGGGACGCGACCTTCACGGTAGAACTCGGAGCGGCTCATTTCTGCGCCACCGAGACGACCTGAACACTGAATACGGATACCCAATGCACCGGCACGCTGTGCAGACTGCATGGCCTTGCGCATCGCCCGTCGGAAAGAAACGCGAGCTGCAAGCTGTTCAGCAACACCTTGCGCTACTAGTTGCGCATCAATCTCAGGGTTCTTCACTTCGAGAATGTTCAGCTGAACCTGTTTGCCAGTGAGCTTCTCGAGGTCCTGACGCAACCGGTCGGCCTCAGCACCACGACGACCGATGACAATACCGGGGCGTGCCGTGTGCAGATCAACGCGGACGCGATCTCGGGTCCGTTCGATTTCGACACGTGAAATACCAGCGCGTTCCAAACCTTCGGAAAGCAGTTTACGAATCGCAACGTCTTCAGCAACGTAGTCGCTGTAACGCTGACCTTTGGTGGTCGAATCTGAGAACCAGCGTGAACGGTGTTCAGTGGTGATTCCCAGGCGGAAACCAGTGGGATTAACTTTTTGTCCCATCAGTGCTTCCCTCTCTTGTCTTCTTCCTTGGTGCCCACAATTACCGTGATATGGCTCGTGCGCTTGAGGATCCGTCCGGCGCGGCCCTGGGCCCGTGCGATGAACCGCTTCATGGTCGGTCCTTCGTCAACGTATGTTTCCAGAACTACGAGGTCGGCCTCGTTGAATGTTTCTCCTGCTAACTCAGCTTTGACACGAGCGTTAGCAACAGCACTTATGAGTACTTTGCGAACGTCTACGGCAACGCTTTGAGGAGCAAACTGAAGAATGTCCGCGGCTTCCAGTACGGGCTTGTTCCGAATCACATCAACGATGCGACGAGCCTTCTGGGGCGTGACGCGAACAAAGCGCGCCTGCGCTTTGGCTTCCATCTCTCTGCCTTTCCAGCGGGGCGCCTATTGGCGCCGCCCCTTGCGGTCATCTTTGTCGTGGCTGCGGAAGGTGCGCGTGGGAGCGAACTCGCCGAGCTTGTGTCCGACCATGTCTTCGG
>CAYFQJ010000138.1:0-3857 GCA_964345205.1 uncultured Actinomyces sp.
CCTCTTTTCTGTTAAGAACCTTGCGGTCGGGGCGGGGGGTCCGCCGCTTCCAACTCAGCTGCGTGGCGCACTGTTTCGGCCGTCAAGTTCCGTCCGGCGCCTAGAAGTTCGCAGATAAAGCTTTCGTACTGCTGCAGGGTGCTCTGCGAGTACGTACTCAGTTCACCCCTCAAATACGTTTCCATTGACGTGTTCGCAGCGGTGTCGTTCTTAGAACGTATCGGACGCATCTGCCTGCTAATTTCGGGCATCTGGCGAGCGAAATCCACAGCCCACACGATCTGACTTTGAATGATCTGCTCCTGCCTTGAGACCCGGTCCGGGTCCAATGGGAGCAGGTGTGGTTCGACGTGCTCGCGATAATAGTCCGGGTCGGTGTCGGCCATCATGCGGCCGTACTTCTCGGCGATCAGGTTTCGACCCTGGCGTTGCGCCCGGTCTAGATCCGCAGTGTAACTGGCCAGCAGCAGTGGCTTCCATGAGGCGAACTGTGCCGCCCTCATACGCCAAAAAGTTGGCCAGTTGTCCTGGCATTCGGCTCGGCCGTCGATGTTTTGGACTTCTTGAAACTGGATCCATTCTTGGAGAACAATTTTCTTGCGCCACTCGTCCTCGTTCAGGGTCACTGGGCGGCTCCTTCCGAACTTCGTAACCAACTGGTCGTGATTCGTTCTTCGATATGGGGGCGGTGCCACTCCAAAAAAGTCTCTGGGGAGCGGCTGAGTCCCGCCCGGTTCATAGCGGTCGCGACTTCCGCGCAGATTTCTTCCACGAGGGTCTCAGCGGAGTTTCTCTGGCCGGCGCTGACAGCTCGCTGGAGCTCCAACAGCTTTGCGTGAACATCGGGCAGGAGGGCGCCGGGACGATCACACGCGCGACACAGAGCTGCCGGAACCCACTTGTAGTACGGCAAATACCCCACTTTTTGAGGTCGCTCCAAGAGGAAAACTGCCGAGGCAGTGGCCGTGAAGAACTCACTCAGCGACAGGTGCACCGCGGCCATATCGCCGCGATCCCACATTCGGCCTAAGTTGTACTGTCCTGCCTGCGCCATCATCGCGACCCTTTGCGATAACCAGTGCAGACGCAGGTCGGATGGTAGTCGGCGCAGCCCGTTGCGCACGGCGCTGAAACGGCCGAGAGGGTCGGAGAAAACCGCGCCATTAGTGGCGGTGGCCAAAGTGGCTTCGTCAAAAGCCAGCCAGCCTAAGAGATCGTCCGGTACCTCAGGTTGTCGCAGTATCGACTGGTAGAAATCGCTGATGCGCATCACCCCGTCGCGGCGATGGCGTCCACGGGCGCGAGCGGTGGTGACGCTGCGTTCAAGTCCCCCAAAAACCGCGGGAAGCGCCTCGTAGTCGGCTTGGAGTTCCTTGCCGTAGCGAGCGAAATCGTCATCTTCCAACCACCAGCAGAAACGGGGGCCGAAGTCGTGATCGTGAGAATTGGCGTCGTCAAAGCCGAAACATTCAGAACCGGGTCCGACCAAACCGGCGGCGATACGCCCGACTAGGTGGGGATATCTTTCTTCCAGGAGCGCCACTCCGTGGGTTTCCCAGTAGGCACGGCTCAACTCGAGCCCAGTTTCGTAGGTTTTCGCTGCCGGCACTTCCGGTAGATCACGAAGGGTTTCTTGGGCGCGTCTGGCACCATCGGATTGGGGTCCGTAGGTATGAGCCAACTGCGTTTCGGCTTTTTCCAGCAAGATTCGCGCATCCGGAAAGTTATTCTGCGCCGCCAAGATCTGACCCGCCACCAGACGCGCTGCCCCCTGGTGGCCGTCACCTTCGAGTCCGTCACGGTAGTGAAACAGGGCGCGGTTGGCCCACTGTGCTGCCCGCTGTAAGTTCTGATTTCGTTCTTGCCTGGTGCTATCGTCCTCGGGGCCGGCCTCAGCTGTGGTTGGGGGCGAGGCAGCGGTGGCTGCCGCCAAGAGCACCGACGCTAAGTTACTTTCGGTGGAGGCACGCTGCACACTCCACTCGTGACCGCTGTCGGGGGAGGCGTGCAGCTGTTCCAGCGCGGCCTCCAACATGTCTTGGGCCCGCTGGTATTCCCCCGAATCGCTAAGCAGGAGCGCATAGTTATTGAGGAGGGGCGCGAGGCGAGGATCGTCGGGTTCCAGGATTTTTTCGCCCAAACTCAGAGCCTCGGCGTAAGTGGTGGACGCTTCATTCAGCTGACCGGCGGCGCGCTGAGCTGTTCCCACGTTGATCAACGTATTCAACGTGGGTTCAGTGCGTTGCGGGTCAAGCTGCGCTACCAGCGCCAAAGCCTCGTCGACTTGGGCCAGTGCCAGAGAATGTTCGGAGCGTGAACGAAAATACCCCAAGTTTTCGTTCAGTTCGACCAGTCGTGCTGCGCTTTCCGCCGAGACGGGAGAAGTTGCGCTCACAGTTCGGTTAGCAAAACCGACGCATCAGTTGGCAGTTGCCCTGTTGGGAGGGGGACACTGGCGGCCAGGATATCCCCGGGTGGAAGCTCGATCGGTGTTTCGCCAAAGTTAACGATGAGCTGGAGGGGGCGTCCCTGGGGGGAGGTCAGTCGCAAGTGAATACGGTCGGCGTCCCCAGGAGCACTGACCCAGTGAAGCTCGCCGGTCCCCAGGGAGGGTTCGGTTCGGCGCAGACGCAGTAGTTTCTGGTACCACCGGAGCATCGACTCTCCGTCCTCCTCCTGTGCGGCAACAGTGAGGGGGCCCCAATTGTCTGGTTGTGGAAGCCACGTGTCGGCGGTGCTGCTGAACCCGTAGGGGGGAGCTTCTCCATCCCACGGAATCGGGATGCGGCAGCCGTCGCGACTGGGGGTTTTCCCACCGCTACGGAAATACCCGGGGTCGGTGAGGACGCCCTCGGGCAGGTTGGTGACTTCTGGCAAACCCAGTTCCTGACCTGCATAAATGTAGACGCCTCCTGGCAGCGACAGAAACAGCAGTGCCATCGCTCGGGCGCGGGCCGTTCCCCGCTCAAGGTCCGCTGCGCTCAGAGTTTCAGCGCCCGCCACCGTGGGAATGTAGCTACCGCTGAGTTCGACGGGGGCGCCGTAGCGAGTTACTGACCGGGTCGTATCGTGGTTGTCAGTCACCCAGGTTGTTGGCGCACCAACGGCTGCGAAGGCGCGGACGGATTCGTCGAGGGAACGTGAAAGTTGGGCACCGTCCCAGGGGGTTTTGAGGAAACGAAAATTGAAGGCCTGATGCATTTCGTCGGACCGTAAGAACAGCGCGACTTCTTCGTCGGGCGCCCCGGTTTCGATTACTGCCGTCCGGTCGTCGTACTCATCCATCACGGTTCGGAGGCGACGATAGATATCGTGGACCGGACTGCTTTCGTCCTTCGGGATGACCGGCGAACCATCTTCGGTGTCGGGCCACGAGGTGTCTTTGATCAGGGCGTCGGAAACGTCAATGCGGAAACCGTCAACGCCCCGGTCGAGCCAGAAACGCAAAACGCCCTCGAAGTAGGACAAAACTTGCGGGTTCTGCCAGTTAAAGTCGGGTTGTTCGGCCGCGAAGAGGTGGTAATACCACTGGCCCGGGGTTCCGTCAGCCTCGGTAACGCGGGTCCAACTGGGGCCACCACAGACTGACTTCCAATTATTAGGCGGCTGGGAACCATCGGGGCCTCGGCCGGGAAGGAAATGGTACAGGTCCCGCTCCGGACTGTTCGGGGCGGCCGCCAGTGCGGCCTGGAAGAGGGGGTGCCGGTCGGAACTGTGGTTCGGAACCAGGTCGATGATGACACGAATACCCAGCTCCCGGGCCTTTGCCATCAACTCGTCGAAGTCGGCCAGTGTGCCGAAAAGCGGGTCGACGTCCTCGTAGTTGGAAACGTCGTAACCAGCGTCAACCTGCGGCG
>CAYFQJ010000139.1:0-3826 GCA_964345205.1 uncultured Actinomyces sp.
CCACCAGGTGACGCGGGACTACCTGGTCATCGAGTACGCGCCCTCGCGCCGCGGACATCCTCCCGACACCCTTTTTGTTCCGACGACCTCCTTGGACCAGGTCTCCAAATACTCCGGTTCCGATGAGCCGAAGCTCAACCGGATGGGCGGTTCCGACTGGGCGAAAGCGAAACAGAAAGCCAAGAAGGCCGTCCGCGAGATCGCGGCGGAGCTGGTGCGTCTCTACGCGGTGCGACAGTCGACAGAGGGGCATGCCTTTTCCCCTGACACCCCGTGGCAGCGTGAACTCGAAGACGCTTTCCCCTACGTGGAAACTCCCGACCAGCTCCTCACCATTGATGAGGTGAAGGCCGACATGGAAAAGCCCGTTCCCATGGACCGCCTCCTCACCGGCGATGTGGGGTACGGGAAAACCGAAATCGCGATCCGCGCGGCCTTCAAGGCGGTTCAAGACGGTAAACAGGTCGCCATTTTGGTCCCGACAACACTTCTGGTGCAGCAGCATTTCGATACGTTCACCGAACGCTACGCGGGTTTCCCCGTGAACGTTGCCCAGCTATCCCGTTTCTCAACGGCGAAAGAAGCGGCAAAGGTTCGGGAAGGGCTGCTTTCGGGCGAGGTCGATGTGGTGATCGTCACCCACGCACTCGTCTCCGGCAGTGTCCGGTTCAAAGATCTGGGCCTGGTGGTTATCGACGAAGAGCAGCGTTTCGGCGTCGAACACAAGGAAACGCTGAAGGCCCTGCGGACCAACGTCGATGTTTTGTCGATGTCGGCCACCCCGATTCCTCGCACCCTCGAGATGGCGGTGGCGGGGATCCGGGAAATGTCGGTGCTGCAAACTCCCCCCGAGGACCGCCAGCCGGTTCTGACGTTTGTTGGTGGGAAAACTCGCGAACAGGTTTCGGCGGCCGTGCGGCGAGAACTTCTGCGCGACGGGCAGGTTTTCTTCATCCATAACCGAGTTGAAACCATCAACAAGGTCGCCGCTGAGGTGCAAGAGATGGTCCCCGAAGCGCGAATCCGCGTCGCCCACGGCAAGTTGAGCGAAGCTGAGTTGGAACGGACCATCATCGATTTCTGGAACCACGAGTTCGACGTGCTCGTGTGCACCACAATCGTCGAAACCGGTTTGGATATTTCCAATGCCAACACTCTGATCGTCGACCGCGCCGATACTTTCGGACTGTCACAACTGCACCAGTTACGAGGGCGAGTGGGTCGCGGACGCGAACGCGCCTACGCCTACTTCTTCTACCCGCCGAGTAAAACTCTGACCGAGACCGCCCTGGAGCGGCTGCGAACAATTGCGGCTAATTCAGATCTGGGGGCCGGGTTGGCGGTCGCCCAAAAAGACCTGGAGATTCGGGGCGCGGGGAACCTGCTCGGGGGAGCGCAGTCAGGTCAGGTCGAGGGCGTCGGTTTCGACCTCTACGTGCGGATGGTTTCTGATGCTGTGGCCGAGTTCCGGGGTGAAAAACCGGTCGAAACCACAGAGGTCCGCCTGGATCTGGCTGTCGATGCGCACCTTCCTGACGACTATGTGCCCTCAGAGCGGGCGCGGCTGGAAGTGTACGGCAAGGTCGCGGCGGTCAACACTGCCGAGCAGATGGTTGCCCTGCGGGAAGAACTCACTGACCGTTACGGTCCGCTGCCGGTGCAGGTGGAACGACTGTTCCTGCTCGGACGCTTGCGGGCGATGCTGCGCCAGCTCGGTGTGGACGAGGTCGCCACTCAGGGCAAGTATTTGCGTCTAGGACCGGTGGAGCTCCCCGACTCGGTGGTAGTTCGGCTCAAGCGCCTCTATCCCGGGTCGGTAATTAAGGCGGCAACACGCCAATTGCTGGTGCCTTTGGGCGGACGAAGGTCCGACGCGCCCCCGGTCGATGAGGAATTGGTCACTTGGGTTGAGGGACTATTACGAAATATCGTGGTTCCTGCCCGTCGAGCGGCGCTTCGTGGCGTAGAATAATGTAGTAACTGTCTTGAGGAGGACGTAGTGAAACGGATTTTACTGGCGGTTGGGCTTGTATTGGGCCTGTCGGCATGTTCAGGACCGGCTCCCGGCGTCGCCGTGGAATCACTCGGAACTACCTACAGTGAAGAGCAAATCACGACTGTTGTTAACGAGGCCGGACCTCTTTTCTCTCAGGATGTATCGCGCGCGAACATAGTGGCATCGCTTAGCGCGTCCCCCGCCGTGTTTGAAGTTCTCGCCAAAAACGGTGTTGACACTTCGGTCGAGGCACGCGAAGAACTAGTTGCCGGCCTCTTAGAAGAATATCTTGGCGGGCTCCCCATCGAGGACATCGACCCGGCCACCGTTGACCTGTTGGCGCAAATCCAATACTACAATACGTTCGAATCGCTACAGCAGGTGAATCCTGACGTGGGTCCTCTTATTGATGAGCTCTTGAAAGCCCCCAATACATTCGTAAATCCCCGCTACTTCTACACCAGTCCCGAAGGCCTCATATTCGTCCAGGCCTACGGCGATGTTGTCAGGCCAGAATAAACTTTGGTTTCCACCCGGAAATCGAAAATCAACCCGTGGTGCGTGTCCGCGTACCACACCACTGAAGGAGATAAATCGTGGCATTGATTGAGGAAATTGGCGCACGCGAAATTCTAGACTCTCGCGGTAATCCCACCGTTGAGGTTGACGTAGTACTTGAGAACGGCATTGCTGCCCGCGCCTCAGTTCCCTCTGGAGCTTCGACAGGTGCGTTTGAAGCGGTTGAGCGTCGCGATGAAGGTTCTGCTCGTTACCAGGGCCGTGGCGTTGAAGGCGCAGTTGAAGCCGTCACTGAAGTCATCGCCCCCGAAGTTATTGGTTTCGACGCCTCAGAACAGCGCGCTATTGACCATGCGATGATCCAGCTTGATGGAACCCCTAATAAGGCCAAACTGGGCGCGAACGCGATCCTGGGTGTTTCCCTCGCCGTGGCGAAAGCCGCTGCCGGTTCCGCTCAACTGCCGCTGTTCCAGTACGTTGGTGGCCCGAACGCTCACATTCTTCCCGTCCCCATGATGAATATCCTCAACGGTGGTTCGCATGCCGACACCAACGTGGATATCCAAGAATTCATGATTGCCCCCATTGGTGCGCCCTCATTCCGCGAATCTCTGCGCTGGGGCGCCGAGGTCTACCACGTGCTGAAGTCCGTTCTGCATGAACGCGGACTGAGCACCGGACTGGGTGACGAGGGCGGTTTCGCTCCTAACCTGGATTCGAATCGTGCAGCTCTGGACCTCATCGTCGAAGCCATCGAGCGGGCCGGTTTCAAGCCGGGCACCGACGTGGCTTTGGCTCTTGACGTTGCCGCCACCGAGTTCTACACCGAGGACGGCAAGTACCAGTTCGAGGGCGAAGCTCGCACCGCCGAGTACATGATCGACTTCTACGAGAAGCTGATCAACGACTACCCGCTCGTATCGATCGAGGATCCCCTCGACAAGAACGCCTGGGCCGACTGGAAGCAGCTGACCGACGAAATCGGTTCACGCGTGCAGCTGGTTGGAGACGACCTCTTCGTGACCAACCCCGAGCGTCTGCGCACGGGCATCAAGGACCACATTGCTAACGCTCTGCTGGTCAAGGTCAACCAGATCGGTACCCTCACCGAAACTCTGGATGCTGTGGAAGAAGCCCATCGCAACGGCTACCGCACCATGACATCGCACCGTTCCGGTGAAACCGGTGACACCACAATTGCCGACCTGGCTGTGGCCACCAACTCCGGCCAAATCAAGACCGGCGCACCGGCTCGGTCAGAACGCGGCGAGAAGTACAACCGCCTGCTGCGCATCGAGGAAACCCTCGGCG
>CAYFQJ010000140.1:0-3826 GCA_964345205.1 uncultured Actinomyces sp.
CGGTCGAGAACTTTACCTCTGCTGGCGGGCAACCGACGAACGCGATTTACGGCTTCATCTCGATGTTGGTGCGCCTCATCGAAACCGAAAAGCCGACACGGATCGCCGTGGCGTTCGACCTCTCTCGGGAATCTTTCCGCACCGAGAAGTACCCGGACTATAAAGGTACTCGCGACGAAACCCCTCCGGACTTTGTCGGACAGGTCGATGTCATCACCGAACTACTTCAGGTCATGGGAATCGAAACCCTTACCAAGGAGAACTACGAAGCCGATGACATTCTCGCCACCCTCGCACGTGAGGGCGAAGAGGCTGGCCTGAAAGTGCTGGTGGCCTCCGGTGACCGCGACACATTCCAGTTAGTTACCGACCGGGTGACGGTTCTGTACCCTGGACGCTCGATGTCGGATTTGAACTACATGACTCCCGAGGCCGTAACTGAGCGGTACGGCGTCGGGCCCGAACGGTACCCGGAGTTGGCCGCCCTCGTGGGGGAGACTTCCGATAACCTGCCAGGCGTTCCCGGTGTTGGCCCGAAAACCGCGGCGCAGTGGCTGAATAAATACGATGGTCTGCAGAACCTTCTGGATTCGGCCGATAAGATCGGTGGGGTCAGGGGACAGGCGCTGAGGGACCACATCGGTGATGTTGAGAGGAACCGTGAGCTCAACCGACTGGTGACGGACCTGGAGCTCCCGCTGTCGGTCGCGGACTTCACGCCCTCGCCACCGGACCGTGAACGCCTGCAACAACTTTTCGACACTTTGAATTTCACGGGTCTGCGCCAGCGTGTTTACAAAGCCTTGGACGCCGAGATCCCGATTGTCGCGGGAGCCGAAGCAGAGGTAGCGGGCCTTCCCGTTATCGACATTGTCGTGGCTTTGCCTGAGGACGATCCCGCCGAGTGGTTGAAGAGACAAGAGGTGGAGGTCCGGGAAATCGCCTACGCCGGATCAGGACGTCCCGCCGAGGGAGACCTGACAGGTTTCGCCATCCTGGGCAAAGACCAGGTTTTGGTGGTCGATACGACAGCCCTGCTCCCCGAGCAGGAAACCGCGTGGTTGGAGTATTTTGCCAGCGACCCGGCCCTAATCATCCACGACGCGAAGACTGCCGATCATGCCTTCGCCTCAAGAGGATGGAGTCTACCGGCGCCACATTTCGACGTGGAACTAGCGGCGTATTTGGCGCATCCGGAAAGGCGCGGGTACAGCATCGGCGCCCTCGTCCAAGAGTATTTAGGTGAGGAACTCTCGGCACAGCCAGATGACGCCCTCTTCAGTCTGGACGAGGACGGCGTTGACGGCGTGGCTCCATGGGCCGCTCAGCTCGCTGAGGAAGCCATTGCGCTGCGGCGCCTCAAACCACTGCTAGAGAACAGTCTGCGCGAAAGTGCGATGATGCCGCTGCTGACGGGTATGGAAATTCCCGTGCAGAAAATTTTGGCCGGCATGGAGGACCTGGGTGTCCAAATCGATTTGGAGCTGTTGAACGCTCTGGCCGATGAACTGGCAACAGATGCTCGCCAAGCGGAGGACGACGCGTTCGAAGCGATTGGGCACACCGCTAACTTGGGGAGCCCGAAGCAACTGCAAGGGATCCTCTTCGACGAACTGGGGATGCCTAAAACACGGAAGACGAAGACCGGGTGGACCACGGACGCCGAAGCGTTGGCGGACCTGTACACCAAGACGGAGCATCCGTTCTTGGAAGCCCTCTTGCGGCACCGCGACTCAACGAAGCTCGGGCAGATGGTTGAAGGCCTCAGAAACGCGGTGCGCCCTGACGGTCGGATCCACACGACGTTCCTGCAGACAGTTACCGCCACGGGGCGGCTCGCCTCAGCCGAACCCAACCTGCAGAATATTCCGGTGCGTTCAACGACCGGACAGAGAGTTCGTGACGCGTTCGTGGCTGGACCGGATTTTGTTGATCTGATGTCCGTTGACTACTCACAGATCGAGATGCGGATCATGGCGCACCTCTCGGGTGATGAACAGCTAATTGAGGCTTTCAACATCGGAGAAGACCTGCACAAGACCATGGCCGCGATGGTTTTCGATGTGGCAATCGAAGACGTAACCCCGGAATTGCGAGGGCGAATCAAGGCCACCTCCTATGGTTTGGCTTATGGCCTTTCACCCTTTGGGCTTTCGCGACAGCTCGGAATGAGTGTCCCCGAGGCGAAGACGCTGCATACCCAATATTTCGAGCAGTTCGGCGGGATCGGGACGTACCTGCGTGAAGTTGTGGAAACGGCGCGAATTACCGGCTATACCGAAACCATGTTCGGCCGCCGGCGCTACTTCCCGGATCTGAACTCGACCAGTCATCGGGTCCGTGAGATGTCGGAACGTGCGGCATTGAACGCCCCGATTCAGGGGTCGGCGGCCGACATTATTAAGTTGGCAACGATCGCCGTTGAAGACCGCTTGTTGGCGCAAGGGTTCCAGTCCCGAATTCTGCTGCAAATCCATGACGAACTGCTCTTCGAGGTGGCTGAAGGGGAAGAAGAGAAGCTGCGCGAAATGGTGGTTGAGGCGATGTCTTCACCGGTCACAATGTCCGTGCCGCTGGATGTCGCCGTTGGTGTCGGTAAGTCGTGGCGAGCCGCTGCACACTGATTTTGTGAGGAAACTGACGAAAACTGTGGGGAAACTGTAACAAAATGACCTCCTTATGTTGTGTTCACGCTGGTAGGCTTGTTGCTGTGTGCGGTGAACTGCGTTATGGCGGTGCGACTGTCCACAAAAAGACAATATCCATCTTTCCACTGTCCGTTTCGGAGTAAACAACTACATGACCACCACTACCGACCAGCCCACCGCTGGCACCCCCCACGTAGCCATCAACGACATCGGTTCTGAACAGGACCTTCTCGACGCCATTGATGCAACTATCAAGTACTTCAATGATGGAGATATCGTTGAGGGAACAGTCGTTAAAGTAGACCACGATGAGGTTCTGCTCGATATCGGCTACAAAACTGAAGGCGTTATCCTGGCGCGGGAACTATCCATCAAACATGATGTCGATCCTGATGAAGTTGTGCAGGTTGGCGACGTGGTGGAAGCCCTCGTTCTTCAAAAGGAAGATAAGGAGGGACGTCTTCTTCTTTCCAAGAAACGGGCACAGTACGAGCGTGCTTGGGGCGAGATCGAAAAAGTCAAGAACGAAGATGGCATGGTTTCCGGTACCGTTATCGAGGTCGTCAAGGGCGGCCTGATCATCGATATCGGTCTGCGCGGCTTCCTCCCCGCCTCTCTTGTCGAGATGCGTCGCGTCCGCGAACTGGGCCCGTACATTGGCCGTCGCCTCGATGCGAAGATCATTGAGCTCGACAAGAACCGCAACAACGTGGTTCTCTCACGTCGTGCCTGGCTGGAACAGACCCAGTCGGAAGTTCGCACCAACTTCCTCAACACCCTGCAAAAGGGGCAGGTCCGTCGTGGAACGGTCTCCTCTATTGTCAACTTCGGTTCTTTCGTGGATCTCGGTGGCGTCGACGGTTTGGTTCACGTTTCGGAACTTTCCTGGAAGCACATCGATCACCCGTCAGAGGTCGTCGAAGTGGGGCAGGAAGTCGAGGTCGAGGTTCTCGATGTCGATATGGATCGCGAACGTGTCTCCTTGTCACTGAAGGCAACACAAGAAGATCCATGGCAGACCTTCGCGCGTATCCACGCGATTGGGCAGGTCGTTCCCGGTAAGGTTACGAAACTGGTTCCATTTGGTGCCTTCGTCCGCGTTGAGGACGGCATTGAAGGCCTGGTTCACATTTCTGAACTGGCACAGCGTCACGTGGAAGCTCCCGAACAGGTTGTTA
>CAYFQJ010000141.1:0-3757 GCA_964345205.1 uncultured Actinomyces sp.
ATATTTCCATTAGCGACATAGCCTGTCGGGGCGTGCACGACACCAGGGCTCTGACATCGAAATCTTTGGGTCAAGGAACCAGTTCGAAAAGCCCTTCCGGTTCGGGAGGTTCGGGGGCGGTGCTGTCCTTCGTACCCGTATGGTTTTTCGCCGGCAGAGGGACAGTCCCCATAATCAGCAGCGGCGGTTCTGCGGGGTCAAGCTCATTGAAGGGGCTTTCCAGCTGGGCGACGACCTTCGAAACATCGTTTGATAGGCCATCCAGGGCCACGATCCACCGGGCCGGAAAGAAACCCAACTGGACACGCTGTTCAAGTTGCTTCTGGGCAAACTCGACAGGTTCCCACATCACCAGAGCGCGAACCATCGATTCAGGAATTTCACCCGTAATCATGGCAACGGAACGCGCCCGGGCTAAGGCAAAAGTATTAAGCCAGTTGCGGAGGGCGGATTCTTCGGCGTTAAGATCATCGGCAAATGCTGAAACGTGGGCGTCTGTGACGATTACCGCCGCGTAGCCGCCCTCGACACTGGGTTCAGAACCGGGAGTCGCGACAACAATCTGGGGTCCGGCGGCGATATTGGTCCTCACCCGAGACGTTGAAGCCGAAACGACAATTTTGGTGTTGGGGACTGTGCGTCCCAGTTCCCGCGCAACCTGTTCCGCACCCACCAGCCTCGTCCCGCGCGGCTGGTGTCCACAGTTGTCGCAGCTGTTGCCACTGTTCACCGCTTGGCATTGAACACAGTTGAGGGTCGGTGGCAATGGTCCTGTCGGCGGGATCACCAGAGCCGCCCCGCACGCCGCGCACCGCGCCGGCTGTTGGCATTCCACACAGTTCGCAAGGATCCGTCGGCCTTTCCCCGGCACCTGAACCAGCACCGCTCCCCTACTCAAGCCGGCCCGGATCAGGTCAACCGCAGGGTCGGGCAGGGAAGCAAAGGCATTCGTCCCATATTTCTCAAAATCTTCGACTCCGATATGCCGTATTTTTGGCACAGCGGCCCGCAACCGCGCCCGACCGGGGGTCAGGGACACTGCCCACCTGGATTCGACCAGAGCTTGGGCCTTGAGAGAACGTGAATAAGAGGCGCTCACCAGTCCGTAGTTTTCGATGTGACAACGAGCCACGGCAACATCTAAAACATCGACCTGCGGACTGCGCCGTTCACGATAGTGTGCGCTCCCGTCTTCCCAAACGATGACCATGGCCGGTTCTTGAAAAGGCGTCCACACTGCCGACCGGGTTCCCACTACAACCTGGTAGTCTCCGCGCAGAGCGCGAAGGTGCGTTTCGTAGCGCTCCCCGGGGTTCTGTTCCGAAGCAGAAAAACCAATCAGTTCGGCCTCGCCCGTTGCTGTGAGCACGCGATGTATCGACCGGGCAAGACGAACGGTCGGTGCCGTTACGATCGCTGGGATTTGTTTTGCCGCGGCCTCAACCAGCAGTTCGCGCAGGTGATCTAATGCCAAGGTTGGAACTGCCTGGCAGACAACGCGTGGCAGCCCGGGCGCTGCGGAGCTCAGGTCCACAGATGCGCGCTCTGCGTAGACCGCGCGAATATCGGTTTGGGCGTGCGGCTCGGTCGGAGTTGGGAAGAGCTGCGTTTTGACGGGGGAACTGCCCAGTTCTTTATCAACTCGGGCACGTCGCTGCGGAATTGCGATCGCTAGTACCTGGGAGAGCGAAGACGCGTAGCGTTTGGCAATATAGCGATACGTCTCCAGCATTTTCTCCGTGAACAGCGGTCGGCTGGTTAGCACCCGAAGAATCGGCGAGAGCGCGCGGCCCTCCCCGGCAGAGTTTTCCGGCGATTGCTCGGCCTCAACCACTTCGACGACCCAGCCGTTCAGTCGCCGCTGCCCCCATTTGACGCGTACTAACGAGCCGATTTCAACTGTCATCTCTGGCGGCACGGCGTAATCAAAAGTTCGGTCTAGGTGCGCGACTGAAACTTCGACTACGACTTTAGCGATCGACACTGTGAGCAGGTACCGTCCGTTTACGTCGTCAGTTCAACGACTTGAATTTGCTGACAGCCTCAAGGAGTTCTTCAGTACGATCCGTTTTCTCCCAGGGGAATTCGGTGCGTCCGAAATGGCCGTAGGCCGAAGTCTGCGCGTAAATGGGTTGCAGCAGTTCCAGATCTTCAATGATTCCAAGGGGGCGCAGATCGAAGACCGCTTCGACGGCGCGACCGATCAGAGCATCTGACACGCTTCCCGTTCCAAAGGTGTCTATCTGTACGGCTACCGGTGCCGAAGACCCGATGGCGTACGCCAACTGAACCTGACACTTTTTCGCCAAACCGGCCGCAACGATATTCTTCGCTACCCACCGTGCCGCGTAGGCCGCAGATCGGTCAACCTTCGACGGGTCTTTACCGCTGAAAGCACCGCCCCCGTGCGGGACTGCCCCGCCGTAGGTGTCGACAATTATTTTTCGTCCCGTCAGCCCGGCGTCCGCTGCTGGTCCTCCCAAGACGAAACGCCCTGAGGGGTTGATCAGCAACTTCATCCCGGTGAGGTCCAAGCCCAGTTCGGAATCTTCCAACACCGGCATAATCACCTGCTGCGCGATGGCGGCCTCAAGCTGCTCTTGTTGCCAGTCCTCACTGTGCTGCGTCGATATCACCACGGTATCGACAGCCACGGGGACCCCATCTTCGTATACTAGGGTCACCTGCGCTTTGCCGTCAGGGTAAATCCCCTCAAGCACATTGTCCTTACGCACGTCGGCAAGTTTTTGGGTCAATCGGTGCGCCAAGAAAATCGGAGCGGGCATGAGCGCTGGCGTCTCCGAAGTGGCATACCCGAACATCATTCCCTGGTCGCCGGCACCCTGAACGTCACGCGGGTCAGCCTCGGCGCCTGAGTCATTTCGCACCTGATGCGAAACATCGACCGACTGGGCGATATCGGGACTCTGCTGCCCAATCGACACTGAAACACCACACGTGTGGCCATCGAAACCAACAGCTGAAGAGGTGTAGCCAATTTCCCTTAACACGTCGCGAACGATCTCTGGGATTTCGACGTAAGCATCCGTGGTGATTTCTCCGGCGACGTGAACCAAACCTGTGGTCACCATGGTTTCCACAGCTACACGCGCCTGCGGATCCTGGGCGAGGATCGCGTCTAAAATTCCGTCCGATATCCGGTCACAGACCTTATCGGGATGTCCCTCGGTAACCGACTCTGAGGTCAGAAGCGTAGTAATTGGCTTTGTCATAGCCGCCACTCTACCGTGTCAGGCTTGCGGCGATACGCAGTAGTTCACGTGCCAGAAGATCTTTATCGCCTTCCAGCTCGGCAACCAGCTGACCCTTTTGGTCAACCACCCACAACGTGTTGTCAACATCACCAAACCCGGATTGCTCCCCCACCTGATTGATCGCGAGAAGATCTGCGCCCTTTCGAGCAGCTTTCTGCTGCCCCAATGCCAACACTTCGTCTGCACTGCCAGTTTCGGCAGCGAATCCGATTACCACCGAAGGACGCTGGGGCGAGTTGGCGGCAGTTTTCAGGATGTCGGGGTTCTCGACTAGACGGATCGTCAAGTGTCCATCTGATTCGTTCTTCTTAATTTTCTTTGGCGAGAGTTCTTCAGGGCGGTAGTCAGCCACCGCGGCCGCCATGATCAGAATGTCCGTCTGTGGGAGCAATCGCTGTACCTGATCGTTCATTTCCCGCGCGGTCATCGTCGGGATCACAACAAGATTGGGATCTTCCTCAGTCAAAGGCACTTCGATATTG
>CAYFQJ010000142.1:0-3704 GCA_964345205.1 uncultured Actinomyces sp.
AGCATCTGACTACGGATCAGAAGGTTGGGGGTTCGAGTCCCTCCGGGCGCGCAGGTCGCAGCTCCGCTAGACGTAATACATCAGCGGGGCTGCTTTGTTTTAACTGTCGCCACCGTTGACGCGGGCGGTATGCTCATAATTATGAACACGAAGAAAGCAGTCAGCGCGACAGATAAACGACCACCGAAGTGGCTGCGAGTCTTCATCGCGGCGCTGCTCATCCTGGTTTGGCTCGTGGGGGCGAGCATCGGCGGACCCTATTTCGGCCGGGTTGGCGAAGTGTCGTCAAACGAACAGACCAGCTACTTGCCGACCAGCGCCGACGCGACGACTGTGCAAAAACTTTTGGGAGAGTTCCGCGACAGCGAAAGCATCCCCGCTGTCCTTATTTTCACCAGTGTTGCCCCGATCGATGGCCACACCTTGGAGCAATTGCAGTCGCAGGTCGACAGTATTGCCCAGGTCGGGGGCGTCAATGGTGGTGCCTCGCCACTGTTTGAGTCCGAGGACGGACACGCCGCGCAGTCCTTCGTGCCGATCGACAGCAGCGCTGAAATTGGTGAGGTTGTTGATTCGATCCGCAGCGCGATCAGCGTCGACCTGCCCGAGGGTGTCGAGGTTTACGTAACGGGACCTGCAGGATTCACCGCCGACCTTCTCGATGCCTTCAGCGGCGTCGATGGGCTCCTGCTGCTGGTCGCACTCATCGCTGTGTTCATTATTCTTGTGCTCGTCTACCGGTCGATACTGCTGCCGGTGGCCGTCCTCTCGACCAGCCTGTTCGCGCTGTGCGTCGCGCTGCTTACAGTATGGTGGCTGGCGAAAGCCGGGATCTTGCTGCTGAGCGGTCAGACGCAGGGCATCCTCTTCATTCTGGTGATCGGTGCCGCCACCGACTATGCGCTGCTCTACACTGCCCGCTACCGCGAAGAACTGCGCCGGAATCAGAACAAATGGGATGCGACAATGGCCGCCCTCAAAGGGTCGTTCGAACCGATCCTGGCTTCGGGCAGCACAGTGATCGCCGGTCTGCTCTGCCTGCTGCTCAGTGACCTTAAGTCCAACAGCACGCTGGGACCGGTCGCGGCAATCGGCATCGGCTTCGCCATGCTCTCCGCCCTTACACTGCTGCCCACCATCCTCTTCGCCTTTGGCCGCAGCGCGTTCTGGCCGAAACGCCCCCAGTACCAGCCGGACAGTCCCAGCGCCGAGGACGGCGACTACACCTCTGGCATCTGGGGACGGATTGGTCGGCTAATTCAGCGCCGGCCGCGCACAATCTGGATGGCAACTACCGCCGTCCTGCTTGTGGGTGCCGTCGGGGTGCCGCAGCTGCAAGCCACCGGCGTGGCGCAAAGCGACCTGGTCCTAGGGCAATCGGAAGCTCGCGACGGACAAGTTGCCCTCGGTGAACACTTCCCCGGTGGACTCGGAAGCCCCGCCTACGTCGTGACGGACCAGAACTACCTGCAAGAGGTTGCCGATATCCTGCTGAACTCCGGCGGGGTTGAATCGGTTTCGGTCAGCTCCGCAGATTCTCCCAGTGGCACCGCACCGGTCACCGCCGAGGGGATTTCGGCCTTCGGACCGCCCGGAACTCCCCCGCCCGCACCGACAGTGGTGAACGGCCAGGTCCTATTACAGGCGACACTCACCGAGGCGGCCGACTCTCCCGAGGCCGAGGAAACGGTCCGTGAGTTGCGAAGCGACCTGGCGGGAATCGCCCTCGTCGGAGGTGTCACCGCGACCGCAATTGACACCAACGACGCTTCGGTTCACGACCGCAACCTGATCATCCCGATCGTCCTCATCGTGATCCTGCTGATTCTGATGCTGCTGTTGCGGGCAGTCGTGGCGCCCATCCTCCTGGTGCTGACGACGGTGATCTCATTCGGGACCGCAATGGGCATTTCGGCGCTGATCTTCAACGGGGTGTTCCAATTTCCCGGTGCCGATGCGGCCGTCCCACTTTTCGGTTTCGTTTTCCTGGTGGCGCTGGGTATCGACTACAACATTTTCCTGATGACCCGGGTCCGAGAGGAATCTTTGACGCATGGCACTCGCGAGGGCGTCCTGCGGGGACTCTGGGCAACCGGAGGGGTCATCACCTCGGCTGGGCTGGTCCTGGCGGCCACATTCGCGGCGCTGGCGGTCATCCCGATCCTTTTCTTGCTCCAGCTGGCCTTCATTGTTGCCTTCGGCGTCCTGATCGACACTTTCATTGTTCGCAGTCTGCTGGTTCCCGCGCTGGTGTACGACATTGGCCCCGCAGTGTGGTGGCCTTCTAAACTCTCTAGGGTTCATGCGGCCCCACAAGTTGCTCAAAAAGGCACACCACATGGCACACGATAGTGACGCTGACGCCCATCCGAACACTCCGGCGCAGGCCTGGGCCACTTTGATGGCTGGAAACGAGAGGTTCTTCAACAGTACCGTTTCGCACCCTAATCAGGATGTGGCGCGTCGCAACTCCTTGACGGACGGCCAACAGCCGTTCGTGACGATCTTCGGCTGTTCGGATTCGCGCCTGGCCGCCGAAATTATCTTCGATATGGGGTTGGGGGACGCCTACGTTGTGCGCACCGCCGGTCACGTCATCGACAACACCGCTTTGGGGTCGATCGAGTTCGGGGAAGAGTATCTGGAGGTCCCGCTGATTGTCGTCCTCGGGCACGATAGTTGCGGTGCTGTCACTGCCACCAAAACAGCTATTGAGGCGGCCACCATGCCGGAGGGTCACGTCCGGGGGATCGTCGAAATGATCACGCCTTCGGTGCTGGTGGCGCTGCGAGACGATGGCGATAGCGATATTGATGCGATGGTCACCGAACACGTGAAACAGACGGCGGCGCGCCTGCTTGCCGAATCACCGATTATCGCGGCCGGAGTTGCCGCGGGCACGACCGCTGTGGTGGGGCTGACGTACCACTTGGACGATGGTCGGGCGGAACTGGTTTTCAGTAGCGGCCCGATCATTTCCTGAGGGCGCTGCAATGGCCGGGCCCGGGCCGGATCGCCAGGGCGCTGGCTTCGGGGCCGGTTGCCGGGGCCGACCTATGGGGGCGCCCAGCGCGCTCAGTCGAGTTCGGCGATTTCCAGGTTCAGGCGCTGCACTTTCCCCTCTAACTCCCCGGTGTGACCGGGACGCAAGTCAGCTTTGAGGACCAGCGAAACACGAGGTGAAACCTCTAAGAGGGAATCGCAGGCCGCCTTGATGACGGGCATGACCTCATCCCACTCGCCCTCGACAGTGGTGAACATGGCATCGGTTTGCTGCGGCAACCCGGAATCTTCCACAATTTTGACGGCTCGGGCCACCAGGTGGGCCATGGAACCGTTCGGATCGTCGGTGGTCGCGGGCGCAATTGAGAAGGCAAATAACATGCCGCTCACCCTAGCGACCTTCCCCAGCTGAGGCCAGACTCGCTTCAAGTGGTGGGAAAGGGCTGAAGCCGGAAGGTGCCGCGAACTGCGAGTCCGTGTGGGGAACAGCTTCCGGGTCGAACTGAGCCAGGAACTCGGCGGCACTGCTCGCGGGTGGTTGCCCCGTCGACAGCGCGAACTGTGCCCACAGATCCGACATGCTCCACCCGAGGGCGCTAAGGTGCTCCCAGGTGACGGCCCCGTCCCGTTTGGCCAGCCGGTCGCCCTTGGCATGGAAAACCATCGGGACATGCCGGTAGTCGGAAACTTGGCCCCCCAGG
>CAYFQJ010000143.1:0-455 GCA_964345205.1 uncultured Actinomyces sp.
CCGCGGGTTCGGGCAGGTGAATCCGGGAGGCGACAGTGACACGCGGCTTCTGGCGCACGACTTTACGCCCCCTACCTAGACGGCCGATACCGACTGGTCGTTCCAACTAGTTCCCCCCCTGTAGCTTCCCGAAATCTGCATGTGCGGACAACAGTCCATACTAGCGGCCTCGCCCGGAAACCTATTCGGCGTCAGGATGTTCCTCGATTAGCGTCTTGGCAATCAGTTCGGCGGCGTTTCCATCCCCATAGGGGGCCTCACTGGTGGGCGCCGGCCGGGGACGCAAGGCGCCCTCTTTGACAGCGGGACCGGGTTCGACCAGCACGTTCCATCCGAGGTCGACCGTTTCTGTCCACTCGGTTTCCGTTCGCACAGTGGTGCAGGGAACCCGCAGGAGGAACGCTTCTTTTTGCAGACCTCCCGAATCGGTAATGACACCGCGCGCCCCCATCACG
>CAYFQJ010000143.1:465-1821 GCA_964345205.1 uncultured Actinomyces sp.
GTAGGGAAGCGGCTCGCACCAAATCAAAGAACCGCTGTCGGCGACCAGCCCGGCCTGCTCAGCAATGGCCTGCAAACGCGGGTGCGCCAGCAGGAACACGGGCGCCCCCAAACCTTGCAGTTCGCTGAGTAGTGCCCCTAAACGTTCCGGGTTGTCAGTGTTCTGAGGGCGGTGAATGGTGGCAACAAAATACTCGCCAGCGGCGGCGGTCATTTCTGGCAGCGGCAAGGGGAGATCTTGGACGTCATCGCGCACCTTGTAGAGCACATCAGTCATCACGTCACCCACAACTCGGGTGCGTTCAGTCAGGCCTTCGGCTCCCAGGTGTTCAGCGCCCACCAGCGTTGGGGCCAGGAGGAGGTCGGCACTGTGGTCGGTGACAACGCGGTTGTGTTCTTCGGGCATGGAACGGTTGAAGGAACGCAGCCCGGCCTCAAGGTGGGCCAGGGGGATCCCCAGTTTCGCTGCACACAGCGCCGCCGCCAACGTCGAGTTAGTGTCCCCATAGACCAGGACCCAGTCGGGTTTCTGCTCGATCATGACCGGTTCCAAATCGATCATCATTCGACCAGTCTGCGCGCCGTGACTGCCCGAGCCGATCTCTAGGTGCACGTCGGGTGCCGGAATATTCAGCTCTTCAAAGAAAGAGGCGGAGAGCAGCGGGTCGTAATGCTGGCCAGTGTGAACAATGAAATGTTCAATATCTGCATCCGCGAAAGCATGGGCAATCGGGGCGAGCTTAACGAACTGCGGGCGGGCTCCCACCACGGACATGATTTTCATGATTCCCATCCTAACGAGCTTGGCGAAATAAGTCCCGGAGCGTTCGTCATTTGCCGAGGTCGTCGCCCAACCAGATGTCTGCTGGGACACAGAAGAGGTGCGCGCCCCGAAGAGGGCGGTCCCTGAGCTATCGTTAGTGCAGTGCTTTTATTTTGATTCTGAGTTCTGAAGGGGAATTTCATGACAGTTGCAGTGATCGGAATGGGGAAAATTGGGTTGCCGCTGGCGGTCCAATTCGCTGACAGTGGCAAGAACGTCATCGGCGTTGACGTCAACCAGCACACGGTTGACCTGATTAACTCCGGTGTCGAACCGTTCCCAGGTGAAGCTCACCTGCAAGAAAAACTGTCCGAGTTGGTTCCGGCGGGACGCTTCCGCGCCACCACTAACTATGCCGAGGCAATCCCCGAGGCCGACGAGATCGTCATTGTGGTCCCCCTCTTCGTCAACGACGAAACTTGGGAACCTGACTTCGACTGGATGGACTCCGCGACTCGGTCGTTCTCCGAGTACATCACCCCGGGGACACTCGTCTCCTACGAAACGACCCTTCCCGTTTCAACGACCCGGGGC
>CAYFQJ010000143.1:1850-3661 GCA_964345205.1 uncultured Actinomyces sp.
AGCTTTCCGGCCTCGTCGAAGGGGAAGATTTCGATCTGATCTTCTCTCCCGAACGCGTCCTCACCGGGCGTGTCTTTGCTGACCTGCGGAAATACCCGAAACTTGTTGGTGGCCTCACGAAGCACGGCACGGAACGCGGCATCAAGTTCTATGAAGAGGTCCTCCAGTTTGACGAGCGCCCCGACCTCGACCGCCCCAACGGTGTGTGGGACATGGGGACAGCCGAGGCCGCCGAAATGGCGAAACTGGCCGAGACGACTTACCGGGATGTCAATATCGGTTTGGCGAACCAGTTCGCGGTGTATGCCGATAAGGTCGGCATCGATGTTAACCAGGTGATCGACGCCTGTAACTCGCAGCCCTTCAGTCACATTCACCGCCCCGGAATCGCCGTCGGCGGCCACTGTATCCCGGTGTACCCCCGGCTGTACCTCTCGACAGACCCGGATGCTTCGGTTGTGCGCACGGCGCGTCAGTTCAATGCTGAAATGCCCGCCTACGTGGTTGGGCGCGTCGGTGAGATTCTGGGATCCCTAGAGAATCAGGACGTTGTGGTCCTCGGTGCTTCCTACCGCGGCGGCGTCAAAGAGACTGCGTTCTCGGGGGTCTTCGAAACTGTCAATCAGTTGCGAGCCCAGGGTGCGAACGTGAAGGTCCACGACCCAATGTTCTCTGACGAGGAAATCACCGCCTTCGGTTGGGAACCCTATGAAATGGGCCAGCCCATCGCTGCGGCCATCGTTCAGGCCGACCACGCGGACTACCGCGAGATCACGCCGGCGGATTTCCCCGGCATCAAGATGCTCTTCGACGGGCGCCGCGTCACGAACCCCGAACTGTGGGTGGGGACACCACGATTCGTCATTGGGGAATAGAGGACGCCTAAGTTGTGGGTCGCTCCGGTGCTGAGGGAACTGGCGGACAGCCGGTCAAGTAAGTAGAAGAAAAGGTGGTCCTGTGGGAATCCTGCTGAACTGGCTATCCGCTTGGCCCTCTTTTTTGCTGGCCTTCGCCGCCCTCGGCATCCCCGGCCTGCTTTGGGGGTTGTTCCTGGGCTTGCGTGGAAGGTTCCTCGCTGCCGCCACTGTCCCACTTTCAGCCTTCATCATTGGTGTTAGTGCCCTCATCGCCGGCTGGTTAGGGGCGTGGTGGGGGTGGCTCTTCGTTGCCAGTTTCACGACGGTTCTGTGCGTCGTCACCTTCGGGGTGCAAACGGTGCGGAGGCAAATCAGCCGGCCAAGTTACGGTCCCGTCCCCAAGCCGGTACGCGCCCCAGTCTGGTTAGCCCCCGAAGTTATCTTCGGGGTGCTGATCGGTGGGGCACTGTCTGCGCGGGGAGCTTTCCTCGCCATCGTTTCCCCAGATTTGCCAGTGCAAACCTGGGACGGCCTGTACCACCTGTCAGCAGCACAGTTTGTCTTCAGCACCGGGAATGGTTCGGCGCTGACCCTAGCGGCGGTCGCCAACCCCGAGGGGCTAGCAGGAGGGTTCTACCCTTCCGGTTGGCACACGCTAGTCGCCCTCGTCATGGAGGCGACAGCCAATTCGGTCATCGCCTCGAACGTTGTCGCCGTCGTCATCATGACGGTCGTTTGGCCGCTGGGAGTAGCTCTCTTCACCAATTCGCTCTTCCCGCAGTTACGTTTCGCGCCGCTGGCGGCCGCGCTCCTGGCTGCTGCCAGTACCGCCTACCCCGAAAGGTTAGCCAGCTACGGCACTCTGTGGCCGCTGCTCTACGCCTACGCGCTGGTACCCTTCGTTTTGGCGCTCCTCGTCTACTGGCTGCGGGGCAAGCCCTTCAATCCGAACTG
>CAYFQJ010000144.1:0-3357 GCA_964345205.1 uncultured Actinomyces sp.
CGTAGTCTTCCTGAGTGATGAGTCCCTGATCAAGCAGCACTTTCATCTGCGTCAGTTTCGCTACGGGATCATCCGCGGCGGGCGCGGCAGCTGGAGGAGTCTGGGCGACCGGTTGTGGCGCTGGAGGAGTCTGCTGCTGCAAACCACCCATCGCGCCACCGGCCGCGTTCATTCCCATACCGAGGAACGCCATACCGGCTCCCCCGCCCATTCCACCCGGGTTTTCTCCGGCGGCCTGAATACCGCGAGCTGCGGCCTGCTGCATGAACGAGTTCCCGCGGGCACCCCCAAGGGCATCTGCCTTCTTCACGTCGGACAGCAGTGCGCGAGTATCTTCGTCATACTCGATGGCCTGCAGTGCGACCTTGTCGATAGTGATACCGCGGTCAGAAGTCCAGCGGTAACCGTCCTCAACTGCGGCGGACAGCGACTGGGCAAAACCGATCGCATCGCCCTGAATTCGGGCAATACGGTTACCCTTGCTGGGGTCGTTAGTGTAGTACGAGAAGGCAGCGGCCAAAGAGCCGACGACCTCGTTGAAAAGCTGGTTAGCGGCAGCGTTACTCATATCTGAGAAGTCGAAGATCTGCGCATCGTAACTCAAGTAAGTAAGGGGTACGAAACCCTTGACGAACAGGATCGGGTCGACAATTCGCAGGGTGTAAGTTCCCCGAGTGATAGCCCCAACTTGGGCACCCAAATAAGCGTCATCCCAATAGATCTCTGACTGGGTTCCGAACCTATTGTTCGGGATCTCTTTCAGGTTCACGTAGAAGGCAAGCTGCTGCGCACCGGGCATACCGCCGAACTTGAAACGGTCCCAAGACATTTTCACCGTGGGGGCCAAGAAGCCGTCGCCTGCGAACAGGGACTTCGAGTTCGGATCATTGGAACGGTACTCGTAGCCACCGGGCTCGGCCACCATTGCTGTCAACTCTCCGTTTTCAAAAGTGACGAGGGCGTAACCTTCGGGAACAACAATGAGAGAACCGTTAGTGATGATGTTCTCTGAAGCTTTGGTGTTGGACCCGCGACCGCGGTTTTGTCCCTGCGGGATCGCCGGAAAGACGGCGGCGGTGGGCGGAAGGTTTGGTGGGGGGATTAAGTAGTCTTTCCACTGGTCAGCCAGTGTGCCGCCTACGGCTCCGGAAAAAGCCTTGATAAAACCCATGATCTGCTCCTGAGTAGTTTTGGTAATTATCGTGCTGCTGCACTTCGACGAGAACCATCGAAGCCGAGAAACCGCTAAATGAAGCCAAAACAGACGCCAGACAGCCTTAGAACGAACCGCGCTGTTGCCGAACTGTTTGCGGCTAATTTACCAAGAAACAAGACCATAGTCACGAAAGGCGTCTACAGTGAGACATGAGTATTTTTCGACCTGCGTCGCTATACGAATCGACGTATCCGCGGTAGCGGCGATCCCCTTCGTAGTTGAGTCAGTCACCGTATCTGTCATGGGCCTTGTGGTATATGACAAATAACTCGGCAACGCATCCTTGAGGGCATCGACATCGATAAACAAGTTTAAGAAACTATAAAGGTTCAGACTTCGATGTCCGAACCTTTCAGCTTAAAGTCGAATGCTCGGTCAATCTTGAAGCTTGGTGTGCCACGTACACTGAGAGCGTCGGTGTTGCCTACTGCCATGAAGTTCACTAGCGGTTGCCGGTGAGCTTCATACCTTTGAGTCGTCGAACGTGGGCAACGTCCTCTCCAGCGGCGCTCTTCGACACGATCATGTAGAAGGTGAAGTTCTCGTCTTTCAACTCGCCCACAGTTATCTGGTCATTCGAGCGACGGGCAGTCCCAATTTGTTGCGCTATAAGACCAATACCCTCGGCCATCTTTTCTTCGATTTCTCGCATGGACGTGGTGATGGCGTCCGGATTCCCTACAAAAGTCTGGTCCTCGCCAACAATGCCGGTGTCAAATTGGGGTAAAATTTGTCGGATTCTCTCAAACTGCGAAAATCAGTCAGGATCTCGTTAGGCGATGGCGAGTTCTTTCAGTTGTCTTGGCCCCCGAGCCTCTGGGTTTTGCTTGTGTCGAACCGCCCTCGCAAAGATTCGGCGCCGACATCTCGCGCCGTCCAATGTGTGCCCACGCTTCTACGTACCCCTGTAGGGGTTCAGCAGCCCCCCCTGCCCGCAACTAGGCGGTCTTTCTAACTCTTTGGGCTGGAGGAGCGTTCGTGAAACGAAAATGGTTTACTCGTCCCCTGCAGGTCGCAGGGTTACTGTTGGCACTGTTGGGCCTGGCAGCGATGCCGGCAGCCGCCAATATTTCAATGACTTGCGCGCCGGACGACTATGCGTGCATCGTTTCGGTTGACAGCGTTGTTGGTGAGGGGATGACAGCAGGTGAAACGCAACTGTGGGGCCCTTTCACTTTTGATTTGAATCTGCGCATCCCAGAAAATGTGGTCCCGGGCGACCAGATCCTTTTGGCCGTTGCGTCCCCGTTCTACCTCTCGCAGTTCACCGCCAAAGAGATTCGCAGCGAGGACGGCAAGAATCTGTTCGCAACAATCGAAACCGTGTCGCCGCGCCGAATGGTTCTGACTTTCATGCCGGACGCTGCCAACTTTGGTGACGTCACGGCGACCATCAACCTGGTGGGGCAGGCTGAACACCAAGTTGGTGGCCACCGCACAGAGACTTTCACCCTCGAGGCCGCGTCCTCGCCCGGCTCGACTGGATCCCCAAACAACTGGCAAAATATCGGGCCTGGTCAGGACTTTTTCGTGGCCGGTGCCGAGGTCGTGAAGGCGTCCCTGGGTGGAACTCACCTCTTCATCGGTTCTGAACTGGCGGTATTGACATCGGCGGTTATCGACTTCGATCCGCAAAACTTTGACCCAAGTCTGCTGCGAGTCGTTTTCGAAGCTCGAACCGGGGAGCGATTCCCACTCCCGGCTCTGACCCCCGAGGGCGGCGCCCGGCGCTCCTTCACTGACCAGTACATCGCGCGCAGAAACACGACGGACAGATATCGGGAAGATCCGGAGGCGGAAGTAACGGATCAGCGGGTAACTCTGACGCTCCCCGCCGATTGGGAGCCGTCAACAACTTCCGATGGGCGCACCACAGATCGGCTCCGCCTGGCTTTCGGATGGTTCGTCGACAGTCCCCTGACGGAATATGATTTCGACGCGAAAATCTATTACGGCAACGAACTTCTATTGAGCCGCACTGACTATCCGGTCCGTTCCGGACAGTTGGCCGGTTGGGGCCGCGGCAGCATTCTCCCCGCCACGATCAGCACCAAAAAAACCATCGTCACACCAACCGGTGAGGGCGGGAAGTACCTTCCCGGCTCTGAGGTCACCTACCAGATCACCACGACCTCACTGGA
>CAYFQJ010000144.1:3367-3636 GCA_964345205.1 uncultured Actinomyces sp.
CATTTCAAGTGGCAACCGAGGATCAGCTTCCTCCGGGTGCCACTTTCGTTTCGTCCTCACACGGTGGAATTTTGGTTGGCAACAAAGTTCAGTGTCCTCCCACCGACCTGACGGCCGGAGAGTCCAGGACCTACCAGGTGACCGTGCGGTTAGATACTTCCGCGAGCGGTATTCTCATCAACCAAGCGGCGAATCGTGGCCTGAACGCCTGCTCCCCCGACGACGAGGTT
Organism: uncultured Actinomyces sp.; assembly: GCA_964345205.1. Taxonomy (GTDB): domain Bacteria; phylum Actinomycetota; class Actinomycetes; order Actinomycetales; family Actinomycetaceae; genus Scrofimicrobium. The sequence continues at coordinate 3,598 of CAYFQJ010000144.1, forward strand.
TCGGTCTGTTCGGCTTCGGCATCGTTAAGCGTGGGCAAA
>CAYFQJ010000145.1:0-3606 GCA_964345205.1 uncultured Actinomyces sp.
CGTCGACGACCTGCAGGGGAGGCCCCTGCGGAAACTACCTGAAGGGATCGACCGAGCCGTTCCGGCCTCCGCAGGAAAGTACAACCACAAAGTTGCGGCAGATGCCGACAAGATGGTTGAAGAACTGGAAACCTTAGCTCAAACCAAAGGGATCGACCCTGATTCCTACGCGGACACGTGGCGCCGGCAGCTGGGGACCCTCGGTGGCCGGAACCACTTCACCGAGGTCGTCCACGATCAGTCTGGTTCCGTTTGGCTGTTCCTTCATTCGGGTTCACGGGGGGGCGGGAACCGGATGGCGCACAGATTTATCCGCGAGGCAAAAGCCACCTGCGAACGGGAAGGGCGCTATTTGCCGCACCGCGACCTCGCCTACCTGGAAGAGGGCGACCCCCAATTTTCTGAGTACCTGAAACATTTGGAATGGGCACAACATTTTGCGGCGCTGAATCGTCAGCTCATGTTGGATCGGGTTTTCCAGGTTTTACAAAACTGGTACTGGGGCCCGTAACCGAAGTTCAAATTATCACGTGTCACCACAATTACACCCAGAAGGAAGAGCGCCACGGCCAGATTGTTTGGGTTTCCAGAAAAGGTGCGATCGACGCCAGCAAAGGAAAATTGGGACTGATTCCCGGTTCCATGAGCACCCGATCGTACGTCGTGCGCGGGCTCGGGAACTCTCTGGCGTTCAACTCGGCGCCTCACGGGGCCGGCCGGCAATACTCACGCACCCGGGCACGGCGACTTTTCAGTCAGGATGATCTCCGAGACCTCATGGTCGGAATCGAATACCGTGACTCAGTTGCGTTCGTTGATGAGATCCCTGACGCCTACAAACTGATCGACCAGGTGATGGCCGATGCCTCTGACCTGGTGGCGGTCGTCCACGAGTTGACTCAAATCGTCAACGTCAAAGGCAAGTAACAGGGAACTGGCCGGCTCCCCGCAGCAGGGGACACCGACCAGTTCCTCTAGCTAATTAACGTCACGCGTCGGTATCATCTTCCGAATCAGATTCGGCATCGGCGAGGGCGGTAGCGGATTCCCCCCCACGCCCTCTTAGTGCCAGCCAGCGGGATGACCGCAAAGATGAGGACAAGCGCGAGGAATACCGCGAAGCCACACATGATCGAGGGGACTGAAGCGCGTGTTACGGGATCGAGAATCGCCACGACAGTGGTGGGAATGATGAAGACCAAATAACCAACCGTCAACCAGTAGAGGGCGAGCTTGGTGCGGCGTGCCGTCGCCTGGGCGGCCCACAGCAGCGAGAGGAAGACGCCGACGCCCAATAGGACGAAATAGTACGTTCCATAGAGCCACATGGCGCCGCTATTGGCCTGGAAGAAGACGTAGTTAACTTCGCACTGATCGGCGCTGATTCCCCAGCCGCTGAAACCCCAGTAACCGATAAAAGCCGCCGCCCCGGCGTACATCACGATTTCCCCGATAATGGATTTCTTGTTGGCAATCGCCATGGCCAAGCTGATGCCCAGTGGGGGCAGCATCGTGATCGACATGTAGCCGACGCGCGCCCAGGAAAGGCCGGACACAACGGTTTCGCACACAAGGTATTCGGCGAGCTGGAAAATGCCAAGGAAAACCAGCAGCAAGATCGTGGGATTCCGGCGCGGTTGAAACGGTAGCGCAGCGCGACCCAGAGGGCGCCGATAAACTCGATGGCCATCGTGGCGAACATGGCCTCGGGAGAGAAACACCGGGCCTGGTTACTCGTCACGGTTCGCCGAACAACTCCGGGTTTATTCTGACGCATGCGGATTCTTTTCAAAATATCGTGCGTAAAAAGAGGTTCACCCGAATCCTCGCGCGCCGCTCGAAATCTGTACACATCGTGGGCAGCCACCTTCGAGTCCGAGCGCGAAGTTCCGGTCTAAGCGCACTTGGGCGCATACAGAGCAGACGTCAGCACATCTGTCGCCGTCTCGTAGCCAACTTTGCTGGGGTGGAAACGGTCCGCAGCCCAGAACCCCTCGGGCAGTGGCACATTCGACACGTCCGCGAAGGAGACGCCGCGGGCGGAGCAGAGTGCTTCAGTCAGCTTCGTCTGCTCGTCGATTCTTCGTCCGAGCTCGGCGCGCAGACGGCGCGGTAACGCTGGACTGTTATGCGGTTGCCCGGAACTGGAAACCAGAACGACAGTGGCGCGCTCTTGCGCGATATCAAGGGTTGCCGAGAGGTCGTCTTGCCATTGCGACAGCGGTCGGCGTGCCAAAACGTCATTTGAGCCGGCACAAATCATGAGGAGGTCAACCTCAGACGGGATCTCCTGGATAAACCGGTGCCGAACTCGGCGCATAGTGGCACCCAACTTGGCGTGGGTACTCCAGTGGACTGGGCGCCCTTCACGTCGGGCCACTTCGTGCGCCACCATCGGGGTCAGCGAATCAGACTGGTTCTCGACACCGCAGCCAGCCACCAGGGAGTCGCCCACAGCGACGAAATTCAGAGGAAGAGACGGAACATGAGCGAAAATACCGCGCTCGTTCACCGCAGCGCCGGAATGTCCCGTAGTCGGGGGAGTCACCACGCCGTGCCGCGTTCCGGGAGGTTCAGGCGCGAGCTTCACCGTTTGGGAGACCCACGCGGCCTCAAGCGATAGTAGCAACTTCTGCACAGCACTCACGTCTGGTACCGATTCCACTCAACTGATTCTTGCGGATTGACGTCGCTCACTCTAGTCACCCTTTACGGTGGTGTGAGGCGAAAATGGTGTGCGCCGGTCAAACATGCGCCAAATCCGACCGGCGAGGCCCAGAATCTACGGCCAATAGTCCCATATTATCGGCGCTCATCTCCGGCTAAACCGGCATTCAGATCTCGTCTCGGAACCGTTTCGTTGCTGCCGACCCCACCCCATGTTAGTGTGGAGCAGAATCTACTGGCTTGCAGCAGGTTCCCATCGATATCCCTTTTTATGATTAGCTGCACGATTGAGGTGCAGCCCAACGCAGTAGGAGAATTGCATGAAGCGGAATCTCCGCAAATTGGTCGGGATGGGGGCGGGCGCTGCTCTCTTGGCCTCCGGCCTTTCCATCGCAGCGCTGCCTGCCTTAGCCACCGGAATATCAACGGTGACATTGGCCGGAGACCTTCAGGAGGCAATCGGTTGTTCAAGCAACTGGATGCCCACCTGTGAAGAGTCAATCCTTAACGAAGTCTCTCCCGGTGTTTACGAGAACACTTTCACCCTTCCTGCCGGAACATACGAATACAAAGTTGTATTTGACGCCGATTGGGACGCTGGCGGCTACCCCGGTGCCGGTCAGCCAAACCGCCCCCTAACAGTGGGTGGCGACGTTGAACTGAAGTTCACGTTCATGGAAGCAACAGAGGATACTCCCGTTCGCCTGGCCGTGACCCCGGTGTTGGAAGGCGACTACACTGCGGCCGATGATGCCCTGGTGCAGCAGCCGGTCCGACAGGCAGGTTCTAACGAGAACTTCTACTTTGTTCTTGTCGACCGTTTCAAGGATGGCGACACTTCCAATAACTATGGTGGTGCTGCCACCGCGGCCGAGGGCGGATACGACCCGACCAACAAGGGCTACTACTTTGGTGGCGACATCAAGGGCCTCGAAGAGG
>CAYFQJ010000146.1:0-3575 GCA_964345205.1 uncultured Actinomyces sp.
CACCGCTTGGGTTTCACCCAAGTCGATCCGCAGTGCCTGCGCACGGGACTGCACCTTCTGTTCGTCGCCAACAAGAATGATCCGAGCGACCCGGTTAGCCGCCAGTTTCGCGGTTGCCTTGAGGATCCGGTCATCTTCAGGCTCCGGCATAACAATGCGGCGCGGGTTGGAGGCGGCGCGGGCCAGAAGATCGGTTTCGAACATCAGCGGCGTGGTGGCGGTGCTCGGATCCGTCAGCAGGGTTTGTAGTTTGTCGGCAGTGATCGGCGCAGCAACAGCGGAAACACCGTCGAGGGTGAATCCCAGGTCGATTCCGCGTGCCCCCGAAACGATGATTCCTCCCAGGTGGGCATGCGCCTGGTTAGCGCGACGCTGCAGTGTCTTGACCTCGGCCTCCAACAGCTGTTCATTCATGCCGGAAGCGTCGATAACCGCCAGGACGGTGGCGCCGACGTTCGCAGCCACAGTCAAGTTCCACCCGAGGACATCAAAGCTGGGTGCGGGAGCTGCGACGAGGCCGGTAATTAGGAGGGTATCGGCATCTGTTGAACGCAGAGAGATGACGATTTCGTGGAGGGCCCGGTCAGGGCTACCAATCACCTGGGCGAGGGGCTGACCAGCCAGAGTATCGGTGGTCGCGAAAGTCTCACCGCCCCCAGTATCCTGCTGTTCAGTCAGCAGTCGGGCAATCTGCTCTTCAATTTGGGTCGTAACCGGGGAGGCATCGGTGCCTACTACCAGGATTTTTTTCGCCACTGCTGTGTCCTAACCCCCGGGATCTGCCGGGAAACTAATCGAGACGCGTGCCTCCATGCTAACGTTGCCGCCGCTGTCATGGGGGCTGGAACGCTGAGGAGTGGGACACTCAACCCGGATATGTGGCGCAAAACGGGCGAAAATGGGCCGTCCTCGACCGGGGAGGGGGGTAGTGCGCCCTTGGAGCCGCTGGTAGTCTGACGCCATGATGGTTTAAGCCTGCCCACAAGACCGCCGCCGTTGCGAGTCCACACTTTAACAATGGATCAGGCTGAGACCGTCGACGCGGCTTCACTCGGCCCCCGTCGGAACCAGAAACTCGATGAGGCAATCCGAGAGATTTGGCGTCTGGAGCGCTACACCTCTTGGCAGCGAATGGTGCTGCTGGGGGCGTGGCTTTTCCCGACCGGTATGGTCACAATCGGTCAAATAACCGCGGTCGCCCTCTACTGCTACCAGGTTCGCGGACCCGTATGGGAAATGGCGTTCTGGGTTGACGAAATGCAATCCGCCCAGGCCGCCCTCAGCCGTATTTTCGGTGTCGGCCTGGTCGAACCTGACCGAACACCCAGCGGGAAACTGCCGGCAGGCGACGAGCTCCGCATCGACCAGGTTCACTACAGTTACCGCGATGACCACGAAGTGCTGCACGGGGTGACCCTCGATCTGGTTCCCGGAGAGGTCCTCGCTATGGTCGGACCCTCCGGCGCCGGGAAATCCACACTCGGTCGCCTGGTCGCGGGGATCCACCCGCCCACAGCCGGACGCGTCCTCTTCGGCGGCGCTGACCTGGTCGGCCTCGAAGAGGGGACCCTGCAGCGCACAGTCGCCCTCGTCTCCCAAGAACACCACGTTTTTGGCGGCACCATCGCCGATAATCTCCGCCTCGCGAAACCCTCAGCTACCGACAAGGAACTGACGGACGCGTTGGAGGCCGTCGCCGCCGACTGGGTTCAGGCCCTCCCCGAAGGGATAGATACGCCCGTCGGCGCTGGCGGCGAGGAACTGGACCCCGGGAAGTCACAGCAGCTGGCCCTGGCGCGAATTGTTCTGCTCGACCCTCGGATCCTGGTGCTGGATGAAGCGACCTCGCTGATGGACCCGACGGCGGCGAGTTCACTGGAACGTGGACTCACGCAGGTGCTCGCGGGACGCACAGTTATTGCTGTGGCTCACCGACTGCATACGGCGCACGCCGCGGACCGAGTGGCGGTCATGGTCGACGGTCAGTTGGCGGAACTCGGATCCCACCATCAGCTGGTGGAAGAGGGGGGAGAGTACGCCGCACTCTGGCACTCCTGGCAGAGCGAATAGGTGGGTGTCACAAAAACCGGCGCGGTCATTTTCGTGAGGTCGCGTCGGGGTGCGCTAATCTAAAGGGGTGAAAGAAACTCATTCAGGTCCGGTACTGGTCATCGATTATGGCGCCCAGTATGCGCAGCTAATCGCCCGTCGTGTTCGCGAAGCAAATGTTTATTCTGAGGTGGCGCCGCACACGTGGTCCGTCGACAAGATCCTCGCCAAAGATCCCTCGGCGATCATCCTTTCCGGGGGCCCCTCGTCGGCCGCCGATTTCGGGGCGCCGGATGTGCCTCGTGAACTCTTAGAGTCCGGGGTACCTATCCTGGGGATCTGCTACGGGTTCCAAGCGATGGCGCGCGCCCTCGACGTGGCTGTGACCCCCAGCGACCAACGCGAATACGGCCGCACCCAGGTGGAGCGCCGCAGTGACTCCAGCATCATCCTGCAGGGAACCCCCGAAGTGCAGCAAGTGTGGATGAGTCACAGCGATTCCGTCGCTGAGCTCCCCGCCGGTTTCGAAGTGACTGCCTCCTCCGAACTAACACCGATCGCCGCCTTCGAGGACAGCGAACGGAAACTATTCGGAGTGCAGTGGCACCCCGAGGTGGTAAACACCGAGTTCGGACAGCAGCAGCTGAAGAACTTCCTCTACTTGGGCGCCGATCTGGCACCCGACTGGACTCCCGGTTCAATTGTTGAACGCCTGGTCGCGGAAATCCGCGAACAAATCGGCTCCGCTCAGGTCATCTGCGGCCTCTCCGGCGGCGTCGACTCCTCAGTCGCGGCCGCCCTGGTGCACCGCGCCGTGGGCGACCAGCTGACCTGCATTTTTGTCGATCATGGCCTCCTGCGTGAAGGTGAACGCGAACAGGTTGAGAACGACTACGCGCAAACCATGGGGATCCGCGTGGTCACAGTGGACGAATCGGAACGGTTCCTCACTGCACTCGAGGGCGTTTCCGACCCGGAAGAGAAACGTAAGATCATCGGCCGCGAGTTCATCCGCAGTTTCGAAGAGGCCGAACGCAACCTGACCGCTGAAGCGGCGTCGCAGGGGCAGAGCATCGAGTTCTTGACGCAGGGAACCCTGTACCCGGATATTGTCGAATCGGGCGGTGGTGACGGCACAGCGAATATTAAGAGCCACCACAACGTCGGAGGTTTACCTGAGGACTTGCAGTTCGAACTGGTAGAACCCCTGCGCGAACTGTTCAAAGATGAGGTTCGGGCCATCGGTCGCGAACTGGGCGTTCCCGATAAAATTGTTGATCGCCAGCCGTTCCCCGGACCCGGTTTAGGGATCCGCATCGTTGGTGAAGTGACCCGCCCGCGACTCGAAATCTTGCGGGCCGCCGATGCAATCGCACGGGAAGAGATGACTGCCGCCGGCCTCGACGACGAAGTTTGGCAGTGTCCCGTGGTGCTACTCGCCGACGTCCATTCGGTGGGTGTCCAGGGCGATGGGCGCACCTACGGTCACCCAATTGTCTTGCGTCCGGTGGTTTCAGAAGACGCGA
>CAYFQJ010000147.1:0-3555 GCA_964345205.1 uncultured Actinomyces sp.
CTCTGGCCGGAGCTGAACCTGCCTTTGTCGGAACACTGGAACAGATCTTCGAACCCGCTGGCATTGCGTTCCAGCTCCGGGATGACACTTTAGGCGTCTTCGGCGCGCCCGAAGAAACGGGCAAACCCATTGGCAACGACATTCTAGAGAAGAAACGCACGGTTCTGCTCGGCCTGGCATATCGCCACGGGACTTCTGCACAGAAGCAACTACTCGATGATGCGTACCAACCGGACGGTTCCGTGCCCGTCACGGACGTCATTGACGTCTTGGACATCGCTGGTTCGTCCCCGCATGAGTCGATGATTTCAGCACTCCGGCAACAATCCGAAGAAAGGCTCGCCGCGGCGCAACTTTCCCCGGGAGCTAACGAACTCTGCTCCGAACTGATCGACAGGGTGACACTGCGGCGTTCATGAGGGCGATAGTGAGGGCGACCCTGCGTTCGCCTCTAGAAGCCCAGTGATCCCGCCACTCGGTTAACAGCGTGATGGCGTCCACCGACGAGCGCCTCGATGGGACGTTCTTTCAACTCCCCGTCTACTCGCCAGAGCCACGCCACCATTTCATTATTCGAGTACCCGGCGTCGGCCAACAGCGTCAACGTTCCCTTGGCGTTCCATAAGGGACGGTGAGTTGCTGGAGGAAGGCCCGAATCTTCGCCCTCGTCCTCGGCCTGCGCCTGAAGTTCGCCCTCTGGGATTACCTCTAATAGGAGTTCGGGGATGAACAGCTCACCGCGCTGTTTGAGGACGACGAGGGCGTTGTCGTTACCGAACTGCTTAATTCGTGACGGGGCGACACCGAGCATCGTCGCAGCTTGAGCCGCATCCACCACGGCCACGGGAGTTTCATCAAAAATAAGTTCCATGGGTATAGCTTAGCCCTGAGTGGCCTCGCCGCGGTTTGCTCACGTAGAGTACTTGACGTGACCAACAGTGATCGACCTTCGCCTTCTGAACTACCAGTGGACCCCCTGCTGGGGCAAACACTCGATGGTCGGTATCGGATCGAAAGTCGCCTCGCCCACGGCGGGATGGGGACCGTTTACGTGGCTGAAGATTTACGGCTTGATCGACCGGTCGCTTTGAAAGTTATCCACCCGCACCTCGCAGTCAATGATCAGCTAGTGGCCCGGTTTCAGCGTGAGGCCCGGGCGGCGGCGCGGATCTCACATCCGGGTGTTGTTCCCGTCTACGACCAGGGGGTTTGGAGGGGCCAGGCCTATTTGGTTATGGAGCTGATCCAGGGGGAAACTCTCCGGCATAAAATGCTGCGTGAGGGCGCCATTCCAGTCGGACAAGCACTGCAGTTCACGCAGCAAATGCTCTTAGCAGCGGATGCGGCACATCGAGTTGGTGTTATCCATCGCGATATTAAGCCTGAAAATGCGCTGGTGCACAACGGAAATATTCGGTTAGTTGATTTCGGGTTGGCGCGGGCCACCGGAGAGAGTTCTGCCACAAGCACCGTCATGGGAACCGTCAACTACGTCGCTCCCGAGTCCTTCGGCTCCGGTGTTCCAGACGACAAATCTGACGTTTACGCGATCGGCATCATCCTGTTTGAGATGCTCACCGGGCAACTCCCCTGGTCGGCTGAGAACCTGGCTACGTCTGGGTACATTCACGTCCACGAGGACGTCCCCGCCCCGTCAACGCTGGTGCCGTGGCTCCCCACCAGCATCGATTCGCTGGTCACCTCGATGTGTTCACGTCTGCCGGAGGAACGCCCCAGTGCCGCAGCTGCGGGGGTCGATGTGGAAAAGACACTCAACTCGCTTCCCCCGGAGATCCTTAGTCGTCACGCTACTTGCGACCAAACGGAAAAAGGCCACACCGAGGTTTTGGTCTCGCCGCAGGTGACCGCGATCCAGTTCGAACCACAACTTGTGCGCACCTCCGGTTCCCTCAATCAGGTGATCCCCGGCAAGTCAAGGTCCCGCGGCCGGATTGTGACCCTGCTTGTTTTGACGCTCATTTTGGCCGGCGCGGGTACCGCCACTTGGTGGTGGCTGCGCTACGGCCCGGGGGCATACCAGGTGATGCCAAACCTCCAGGGGCTCAGCGCCTCCAGCGCGGAACGGGCCCTGACCGAACGCAACCTGCAGTTTGAGATTTTAGAAGACTATTCTGACACTGCGATTCTTGGCACTGTGGTTTCAACTGACCCGGAAGCAGGGGCAAGAGTGCATCGGGACGAGTTTGTGGAAGTCACTATTTCTTTGGGCGTGGAGGTTGTACCGGTCCCCGTCTTGACGGGGCTGACCGTCGGTGACGCGGAAGAAGCCCTGCAGCGTGCCGGTTTAGAGTTAGGCCAAGTCACCTACGCCTGGTCCGATTCGGAACCAGAAGGCACCATCATCGCGGTGAACCCGCGTGAGGGGCGTAAACTTCCCCGCGCCTCCACAGTGGGTGTTGAGATTTCCCGTGGCCCACAGCCAGTGGAGATCAGTTCCGTGGTGAACTTACCGGTTGAGGAAGCCAAACAAATCTTGACATCGTTAGGACTAGTCGTAAATACCACAACGGTTAACTCCGACACTGTCGCAGCGGGGCTGGTAGTCTCACAGTCCCCCACCCCTGACAGCACGACAGCCCATCGTGGTGACACGGTGGAACTGGTGGTGTCCCTAGGAATCAAGCAGGTTCAGGTACCAAATGTGGTGGAGCTGCCCGTAGAGCAAGCCGAATCAGAACTGATTGCGGTCGGGTTTGAAGTCGAAATTTCACGTACCTTCCCGTGGTTCGGGAACAACGTGACAGTCCACTCGCAAAGCCCTGAGGCCGACGTCTGGGTCGACGCCGGCAGCACCGTACAATTAGTCGTCGGCAACTAGTTCCGGTTACGGAAGCATCAACCCTGCATCATCAGGGCTGAGGTCATCAGTGAAATTTGATGTCTGCTCCTCCGGCAACTGTAAGCTTCGAACCAGTTCCGCTACCTGGAACGCAATCTCTAATGACTGCTGATGGTTCAATCTCGGATCGACAAGAGTCTCATACCTGCGTACGAGCGACTCATCGTTGAGACCTTCTGCCCCGCCAATTACTTCTGTGACGTCCGATCCAGTCATTTCAACGTGGATGCCCCCGGGAACCGTCCCCATTTCGCGGTGAACCTGGAAGAACCCGGCGACCTCCTGCATGATCGTGTCAAAGTCACGAGTTTTGAAACCGTTCGAAGTAGAAATTGTGTTGCCATGCATGGGGTCGGTCAGCCAGGTCACGGGACGTCCATCAGCTTTGACGGCTTCAACCAACTGCGGCAACGAATCAACGATACGTGACGCACCCATTCGGGTCATGAGGGAAAGCCTGCCCTCCTCACCATCGGGATTCAGGCGGTCGATTAGACCCTTGACTTCCTCGGCGGTGGTTGTCGGGCCGAGCTTAACTCCGATCGGGTTCCGCACATTCGCCAACATTTCGACGTGAGCTTCATTCAGGTCGCGAGTGCGTTCACCAATCCACAGGAAATGTCCCGAAGGGCCATATGGGCTGCCGGTTCGCGAATCGATCCGGGTCATCGCATCTTCGTAGGCCAGAAGAAGCG
>CAYFQJ010000148.1:0-3513 GCA_964345205.1 uncultured Actinomyces sp.
GAGTTGCGTGCCCGCGCCCCCGCATCGGGCGAATCCAGGACTGCCCCCGACCAGGTGATAACGAAACCCCCGTGAACAGCTGGCGCCACGTTGTCGGCATGGCCCTCATAACGGTAGGCTTCACGCAGCAACCAGACGTTATCAACGGGAACACCTGGCTTCGCCAAACCCCACGCCAGAAGCAAACCCCCCACGAGTGCGGCCGAAGAGGACCCTAAGCCCCGTCCGTGCGGGATAGTGTTGACCGCTTCCAGTCGCAAACCGGGAACCGTGAATCCCCACCCGGTCAAAGTCTGGAGGATCGTCGCGACCACCAAGTGGCTACTGTCTCGGGGGACCGCGCTTTCCCCTTCCCCGCACACGTCGACTTCGATTCCGTCAGCAATTACCGTCGCCGTGGAACGGTCGTACCATTCCAGTGCTAAGCCTAAAGAATCGAAACCAGGACCCAAGTTTGCGCTAGTGGCAGGAACTTCGACAGTGGCGGACCGACCAAGATCTAGGCTAGTCCGCATGCTTTCGCTACCTGTTCGAGGTTCGCATTGATTACGGTCGGATCGACAGATTTGCCGGTTAGGGCCGTGTCGATATCTTTCAAACCATTCCCGGTCACGGTGATTACGATCCGCTGTCCGCTGGGAACACGACCCGCAGCATTCAACTTCAACAGGCCCGCCACGCCTGAAGCTGAGGCCGGCTCAACGAAGATGCCTTCTTTGGCCGCAAGGTATGACTGGGCCGCCAAGATTTCTTCATCCGTTACCGCTTCAATCAGGCCGCCGGACTCATCGCGCGCCGCGATCGCAAAATCAGCAGAGGCAGGATTACCGATCCTGATTGCAGTGGCGATCGTTTCGGGTTCCAGAACTGGGTGCCCAACGACCAGCGGTGCGGAACCGGCTGCCTGGAATCCCCACATCTTCGGGCGCGACGAGGAACGCCCCGCCGCCAAGAACTCGTTGTAGCCCTTCCAGTAGGCCGTGATGTTACCCGCGTTGCCGACGGGCAGGATGTGGATATCTGGAGCGTCACCAAGTGAGTCAATCACTTCAAAAGCAGCCGTCTTCTGGCCTTCAATACGGTTGGGGTTCACCGAGTTAACCAGAGCGATCGGGTAGTTCTCATCCAGTTCCCGAGCGATCTTGAGGCAGTCGTCGAAGTTGCCGCGAATCTGTACGATCCGGGCGCCATAAACGACGGACTGAGCTAGTTTCCCGGCGGCGATTTTCCCCGCAGGCAACAAAACAACTGGAGTCATCCCCGCTTTGACGGCGTAGGCCGCTGCAGAGGCCGAAGTGTTGCCGGTGGAGGCGCAAACGACAGCCTTAACATTGTCTGCCGCAGCCTTAGAAACCGCCATGGTCATTCCGCGGTCCTTGAAAGAACCGGTGGGGTTCGAGCCTTCGACCTTGACCCACACTTCGCCGCCAACTTCTTCCGACAGTACTGGTGCATGCACCAGGGGAGTTGAACCTTCACCCAGTGAAACGACCGGATCGTTGACCCCCACAGGTAGCCACTCACGATATCTCTCAATCAGACCGGCTTGGGGAACACTCGGACTCATCACGTACTCCTGTTATGTTGTCTCATCCATGCGGGTCATCTGACCCGCATGGCCCATTATCCCTGAATGTCTTAGCCGCCGCACTCAAAATCAACATTCGGACCGTGGATCATCCCTAACTTTTATCCGAATTTTCCCGAAATGTAGGCTTCTGTGGCCGGGACCGCGGGGCTGGAGAAGATCTCAGCCGTTGGACCGTACTCAACCAATCTGCCGGGGGTTCCCGTCCCCGCGATATTAAAGAATGCCGTTCGGTCACTAACTCGCGAGGCCTGCTGCATGTTGTGCGTGACAATCACGATGGTGAACTCAGATTTCAGTTCCTCAATCAGATCTTCGATTGCCAGGGTTGAAATCGGGTCCAAAGCGGAGCACGGCTCATCCATCAGGATCACGTTCGGTGACACGGCGATGGTGCGGGCAATACAGAGTCGCTGCTGCTGACCGCCGCTGAGGCTCGAACCCGAAGACCCGAGGCGATCTCGAACCTCATCCCATAAATTGGCTTTTCGCAGCGAAGATTCAACCAGGTCCTGTGCGTCCGACTTCGAAATTTTCCTGTTGTTCAAGCGCACACCGGCCAGCACATTGTCGGCAATCGACATGGTTGGGAATGGATTGGGTCTTTGGAAAACCATGCCGACCTGCCGCCGGACCAGCACCGGGTCGACCTCGGCGGCATACAGGTCCTCCCCGTTCATCAGGATTTTTCCATCAATCCGGCCTCCCGAATTAACCTCATGCATTCGGTTCAGGGTCCGCAGCAGTGTTGACTTCCCGCAACCTGACGGGCCGATAAAGGCGGTCACTGAAGTTGGCTCAATAGCCATTTCGACGTCCTTGACCGCAAGAAATGAGTCGTAGTAAACGTCGAGGTTCTCAATGTCGATTCGAGTACTCAATCGGGTTCTTTCCTTTACCTAGAAACAGTTTTCGGGCCCATGAGCCGCCCCACTAAACGGGCACCCACGTTCAGAATCATGCCGATAACACTCAGTGCGAGTGCCCCCGCCCAGGCTCTGTCAACGTAAGCTTGGGCGTCTGCCCCCTGGCTCATGTACGAGTTGTAAACGAAGACTGGAAGCGTCATCATCGGGCCGTCAAACAGGTTGTAGTTCATCGACTGTGTAAACCCGGCGACAATCAGGAGGGGAGCGGTTTCACCGATAACTCGAGAGATTGCCAGCATGACGCCGGTAGTGATCCCCGGCAGCGCTGTGGGGAGGACGATTTTGGTGATGACTTTCCACCGCGGAACCCCCAGCGCCAACGCGCCTTCTCGAAGTTCGTTGGGGACAAGACGAAGCATCTCTTCGGCGGAGCGAACAACAACGGGAATCATCAGGATGGACAGTGCCACCGATGCGGCCAGACCGCTGTGATTTCCGGGGCCGAAAATCAGGAGAAAGAGGGCGTAGGCAAACAGCCCCGCGACAATTGAAGGGATGCCTGTCATCACATCCACAAAGAACGTGATGGCACGGCTGAGTGGTCCGCGCCCGTATTCCACAATGTAGATGGCGCTCAGAAGCCCGATTGGAACTGAAAGTAGCGCGGCGAAACCGGTGATTTCGAGGGTGCCGATGATGGCGTGTAGAGCTCCGCCCCCCTCACCGACGACGTTTCGCATCGAGTGTGAAAAGAAGGTCGCATCGAATCTTGCGGCGCCACGGCTAATGACTGTTGCCAGGAGCGAAACTAGCGGAATAAGGGCGACGATGAAGGCCCCCCAAACTCCTCCGGTGACCGCCCGGTCGACCGCTCGCCGTTTGCCTTCGACGACGAATGAGGCGGCAAGGATAATTAGCCCACCCGTAACGACCGCCCAGAAAAGCGAGGAAGCCAAAGGGAAGGCTTCGCCACGCGTTGACGAGCGGAGCCAATCGAAAGCAACTAAGCGCAGTAACGATACGGTGAACGAACCGGGAACGAAGTAGCGGGGGATG
>CAYFQJ010000149.1:0-3496 GCA_964345205.1 uncultured Actinomyces sp.
GGATGCTGGATCAGTTAGGGGAAGCGCAGGCGCACCGGGAAAACGAAGAGACCCCCGAAAGCTAAACCGAGTTGGACCCACTACGGGCAGCTTGGAACGTGGGGAGGCCGGTGGGCCGTGGGAACGTCAGTCAGTCCCAGGAATCATCACCGGTAGCGGAGGGGATTTCGTAGTCATCGTCGTCCCCATCCTCGTCATCCCCGTCGACGTAATATTCGTCTACGGGGTCTGCAAACTCTGGCTGGTCACCTTCCGGTGCGCCAGCCAGCTCGCGCTGTAACGCCTCAAGGTCCGTATCTGGACTGAAGTACTTGAGTCGCCTCGCGACTTTCATCTGTTTAGCCCTTTGACGGCCGCGCCCCATGGCGTCGACCCCCTCCAACACTTGCGGGTCCGTTAAACGGTCCCCTGGTTTCATTCAATTCTTTCGTGGGACCATTCTAACCTGTCGTGGATGACCCATGCCATCCGCTCTCACGCTAGTTATCCCACAGTGCCCAATTTCGGTTTCGCTGGTGACGAACAGCAGGCTACTCGAGGTTGATATCCAGTTCAAGCGGCGGTTTGACCCGACCCAGTTGGCGCGTGAAACGCTTCCAATCCCGTTTGGTTTTCCGCAGTTGGCGGGCCGCTTTGCAACGTCGTGTTTGACTGCGAACGCCGAGGGCAACCAGCCCAATAACCGCCGCACCGCCCCCGACAATTCCGAGAGCACGCCGAATATCATCGCCGCGGCCGGCAAACGCGCCCTCGAAAGAGTTCACAACGTACAGTTTCGCGTCACCAAGACGCTGTTTGAGGTCGGTCGCGAGCAGGTCCATTTGCACACTCGGCTGCGCACGGTAGGCGAGCTGTTCGAAAGTCGCTTCAAGTTGTTCGCGCTGTGCGGCGATCTCGGCTTCCAATTGGGAGCGGCTGCGCTTCTGCGGGTCGTTACTCATTGTTGGAAACTTTCTTTCAGTTCTTCGACGTCACTTTTTACGTCGGCGGCCACGCCACCGGCTACTTTCGATCCGCGCCGGATCAGCAATACACCGACGAGCAGCAACAGAACAAGCAGGAGGAGAATTACGGCCGCGGTCAAAAGCGACGCGAGCCACGCGGGAGCAAAGAGGGCGAAGGCCATTTCGACGGTTCGCAACAGCCAGAACAGCAGATAGAAGCATAGAATCGAAGCCACAGCAACCAGCGCCGCTCCCATCCCAATGCGAGCTGCCGCCGCTTTCAATTTCAGTTTGGCGAGGGCGACCTCGTTGAGGATGAGCTGCTTCCCCTGTGCGAACGCAAGTTTAATTAGGGCGAATACGCCCATGTCGTTATCTGTGTTTTCGGTGGGGGAGTCCGGCGCGGCGTCATCTGCCCGCGGGGGCCGTGGAAACGGCGCTGAATCATTCATTGTTCTCCCTTTTCTACAGTTTGGTGTCCGCTTCGCCCCAAGAGCGCGCTTCGGACCGGCTGGCTACCTCTAGTTTGACACGGTTCCGTCCTCGGCGGGTGGCAAGTCTTCTGGGGTGAGTACCGATCCGTGGAGTTCGTCCAGAATGTGTTGGGCACGGTCGACAACTGCGGCCGCCTCAGGAGTCAGTTTCGCCGGGGTGCTTTCGTCATAAAAAACCGGGATGGCCGTCGTTTCGGAGCCTGCCTGGCCGCCGGCCGCCCGCGAAGTATTGGCCGGGGAAGTGTTGGGCGGGTTCCCAATCGGGTCGTCCTCGCCAACTTGAATGAAGTCCAGATCTTCGACAATGTCGACAGCCACAATTCGCGGGTCGCTATCTCGAAGTGGGGAGGGTGACGAGGACACTGCGTCGACGGCGCCCTCACGGTTCCGTTCGCTTTCGTCGCCCAGCTCGCGCAGTGCATCAAGGACAGTGTCCCGTGAGGGGGCATTCAATTCGCCGGCGAGTTTGCCGTCCCGCAGGAAGATGACTCGGTCGGCCCAGGCCGCCGCTTCCGGTTCGTGAGTGACCATGACTACGGTCTGGTCGAACTGGTCGACGGCTTGCCGCAGGAAACGGAGCACCTGATCGGAGGACGTCGAGTCGAGGTTTCCGGTGGGTTCGTCAGCAAAAACCACTGCCGGCTCGGTGACGAGGGCGCGCGCACAAGCCACCCGCTGCTGTTGTCCGCCAGAGAGTTCCGCGGGGCGGTGCGTCAAGCGGTCTTGAAGGCCGACCGCGTCGATAACGGTGTTCAGGCGTTCCTTGTCGACCCGGATACCGGCAATATCGGCAGGTAGGGTGATGTTTTCTTTGGCGTTGAGCGTGGGGACCAGGTTGAATGACTGGAAAATAAAGCCGATTGATTCACGCCGCAACTTTGTGAGCTGACGGTCTTTCATGGTGGTCAGTTCGCGATCCTCCAGCAGAATCGACCCGCCGGTGGCGACGTCGAGACCCGCCAAGCAGTGCATCAGTGTCGACTTCCCCGAACCGGAAGGTCCCATGATGGCTGTGAATTGGGCGCGCCCAATTTCTAAATCGACTTCACGCAGCGCGTGGACTGCGGCTGTTCCTTTACCGTAAGTCTTGGTCAGCTCCGTGGCGATCACGACCGGGTCGAGGGTTTCCCCCAGTTCGCTAGGTCTGCGCAATCCGACTTTGGTGACGTTCATGTGTGGGGGACTCCTTTCCGGTGCCTACGCCTATTGTACGTGCCCTCGACGGAATGTTGGGAGGCTGTCGCAATGCTGGGTGTGCCACAGATTCTTCGGCCCTGGGTTATTCGACGCAAGGCCAGTCGCCCTGTGGATTTCCCCACAGGCGCGCGCGCAGCTGGCCGTTTCTGGCGCGAGTCTCTGGGAAAACGGTGGGAACCCGCTGGGAACTCGGGGGAATAGCGGGAAACTTGTTTCGCATTCGTCCGGCGTGGTGATAGAACAAAGATATGAGAAAACAACTATTAGCCCTGCCGGCCTCCCTGCTCTTAGCTTTGTCCTTAGCGGCCTGTTCGGGCGGCGGGTCGCAGTCGGGTGACCAGAGCGGCGGCGGTAAAGCCGATGCTTCGCAAACAACTGCTGAAGCCTGCGAACAGGTTGAAGCAGGATTCGTTGACATCAGCGCAGATGTTAACGAAGTCGGCCAGTCACAGAGCTTCGACACGCAGGCCGACGCCTACTTGGTGATGCTTCCGGTAATGATCGACGGTCTTCAGGCCTTGACCAACAATATCGGCAACGAGAGCGTGCGCCTGCAAATGGTCGACTTCACGGACTCCTACAAGGGCATGTTGACCGCCTACGAGAATGGCGACCAAGACGAGATTGACACCGCTGAAAACGGAATGGTGGACGCGTTGACGACTTTGACAATCACTTGTCAGGCCGCCTACGCGCCCCAGTCCGAGTAGCACCCCAGCAGGGCCAAACTTATGGTTCGGGGCGGAGATACCTAAATGGTGCTCCGCCCCGAATTGTTCTCGTTACCGCAGTAACCTCCGGGCTCTGAGTTACGGCCCGATAATCAGGTTAGGGCCACGTGTAACTGATCGATGGTGCTGG
>CAYFQJ010000150.1:0-3461 GCA_964345205.1 uncultured Actinomyces sp.
GCTTTTGGGACCGGTTCGTCACGCGAGCACGCCGTGTGGGCGCTGAAGGACTACGGCTTCAAAGTGATTTTGGCCCCCAAATTCGCGGACATCTTCCGCGGCAACGCTGGCAAACAGGGCTTGCTGACGGGTGTCGTTACCGCCGAAGACTGCGAATCCTTGTGGAAGATCCTCGAATCAAACCCGGGAACTGAACTGACAGTTTCTTTGGAGGACCGCACCGTCACCGCAGGTGGGGCCACGTTCCCGTTCGAGGTTGACGACTACACTCGCTGGCGTTTACTCGAAGGACTGGACGATATCGGCCTGACGATGCGCGATGAGGAAGCGATCACGCAGTTCGAATCGACTCGCGCCAACTGGAAGCCAAAGACGCTGCCGGTGCGCACAGAAGACACTGCCAGTAAATAAGCTAACAGCCCAGCATTCGGCATCCGACGGAGTCCTGACCTATTGTAAGTAACAAGATCGGGACTCCGTCCGGAGGGTTAATTTAACTATGAGTTCACTTTTGCGAGTAAACGGTGGCGCGCCGCTGTATGGAACAATTTCTGTGCGAGGGGCAAAGAACTTTGTTCCCAAAGCGATGGTGGCGGCCCTCCTGGGCGACACACCATCGAAGTTGCGTAACGTCCCGCAGATTCGTGACGTCGACGTGGTCAGTGAGCTCCTCAGTGCCCACGGCGTCAAGGTTCGCTACAACTCCGAAGAGGGCGTTCTAGACCTCGACCCGACCCGCGTCGACGTGGCAGCTCGCTCCGATATCGACGCACTCTCCGGCTCAAGCCGAATCCCCATCCTCTTCTGCGGCCCCCTCCTACACCGTTTAGGGGAAGCTTTCATCCCCGAGCTGGGTGGCTGCAATATCGGTGGACGCCCCATCGACTTCCACCTGGAAACTCTGCGCCGCTTCGGGGCAACAATCGACAAGCGGGCCGATGGCGTGCACATCTCGGCCCCCAAACGACTTCAGGGCACCGTCTTCGAACTGCCTTTCCCCTCAGTGGGTGCAACTGAGCAAACACTGCTGACCGCGGTCCGCGCTGAAGGCATCACCACTTTGCGCGGCGCGGCCGTCGAACCAGAAATCACCGACCTCATCAACGTCCTCCAGAAAATGGGGGCGATCATCTCTGTTGACACCGATCGCACCATTCGGATCGAGGGCGTCGAATCACTCTCAGGCTTTGACCACTTCGCCCTCCCGGACCGCATCGAAGGCGCCTCTTGGGGTGCGGCGGCTCTGGCTACTCGCGGCGATATTTTGGTGCGCGGCGCGAACCAGCCCGACATGACGACGTTCCTGAACACGTACCGGAAAGTCGGCGGTGAGTTCGACGTTACCGACGAGGGGATCCGTTTCTACCACCCCGGCGGGAAACTCAAACCGATCGTGTTGGAAACGAACGTCCACCCGGGGTTCATGACCGACTGGCAGCAGCCCCTAGTGGTCGCTTTGACGCAGGCCGAAGGGCTGTCTCTGGTCCACGAAACGGTTTACGAGAACCGCTTCGGTTTCACTAACGCTCTGCGCAAAATGGGCGCGCATATCCAACTCTACAAAGAGTGCGTTGGTGGGGTTCCCTGCCGTTTCGGGCAGCGCAACTTCTACCACTCGGCAGTCATCCAGGGGCCCACGCCCCTCAAGGGTGCCGATATTGTGGTCCCCGACCTGCGCGGCGGTTTCTCGCACCTGATCGCCGCGCTCGCCGCCGAGGGCACCTCGAACGTACGGGGCGTGGACGTCATTTCGCGAGGCTACGAATACTTCCTTGACAAACTCGTCAAACTGCATGCCGACGTCGAGTACATCGACGAGTAGTTTGACTGTGGCGGGCATTGTCGACGTAAACCGAGCGGGCGGGAGCTTTTAGTGAAAAGTAAGCATCGGAGACTCGGACCGGTTTACCGTCGGAGCTACTATGTGCTGCATCCCCTCGTGACCCTATTGGCGCGTGGACACTGGCTCGGTGAAGAGAACCTGCCGGAAACCGGGGGCGCTGTCGTTGCCTCGACCCACCTTTCCGCGATCGACCCGATTTTCCTCGCCTACGGTTTTGGCGTTTTGGGGCGTCAAGCCCACTTCATGGCGAAGGCCTCCCTCTTTCGGGTGCCGGTCGTTGGGCGACTGTTCAAAATGTGGCAGTTCATCCCTGTGGAACGCTCCCAGGGGGCCGACTCGTTGGCCAGCGCTCGGGAAGAAATCAGCAGCGGAAAACTGGTGGTTATTTACCCCGAAGGCACCTACACTCGCGACCCGGCCTACTGGCCGATGACGGCAAAAACCGGCGCTGTGCGTTTAGCCCTGGATACGGGCGTGCCGCTGATCCCCGTGGTTCAGTGGGGGGCACAAGACAGCATGGATCGCTATTCGAAGCGGCTGAGCTGGCGCCGCCCCAAGGTTTACGCCCGAATTTTGCCGCCCATCGACCTGTCGGATCTGGCGGGAACTTCCGATGACCACGAATCGGTTCGAATCGGGACCGAACGGTTGCAGGAAGCGCTGCTGGAGGGCACCGGGCAGCTCCGCGGGGAACTGCCCCCACCGGAAGTGTGGAACTCTCATAATCCCAGTCCCGACGGTAAAGCCCTCGGGAAACTGTCAAAGTGGCGGCGTCAACTGGCTCGAATCAACCGAGTCCAAGATGTTCTACCGGCCACGCCCGAAAAATAACTGCGGTGACGTCGGTGGCTCGGGAACTCACCCGGGCCCAGATCTCCCAGGCGGTGTAGCCTGGTGGAAATAATCATGTATTGAGGGAGGGCGATGCTGCCATGGTGTCGAAGCGGGCAGTTGTTTTAGGTACTGGCGCATGGGGAACGACATTTGCGCAGGTGCTCGCTGACGCCGGAACGCAGGTGACCATGTGGGGTCGCCGCGAAGACATCGTCGATTTCATTAACACGGGGGAAAACACCCCCTACCTGCCCGGAATCCCCCTCCCGGAGACTATTCGCGCCACCACCGACCTGGATGAAGCGCTCGGTGGAACCACCCCCGATATGGTCGTTGTTGCCGTCCCGACCGCAGCTGTCGGCAGTGTGGTTTCACAGGCACCGCTGGCCGACCTCGACACCTTGGTACTTTCGCTCAGCAAAGGGGTAGAGCCGGAAACGTACCGCACAGTCGGGCAGATCATTGCTGATGAGGGCGGGGTTCCCGCTGAACGTCTGGCGGTACTTTCGGGACCGAACCTTTCCCGCGAAATTGCTTTGCGGCAGCCGGCGGCCACGGTGATCGCCAGCTCCTCTTGGGAGGCCGCCAAACAGTTGGCGCACTGGTGTCACAATCCGTACTTCCGCCCGTACGTTTCGACCGACGTGATCGGCTGCGAGATGGCGGGGGCCACCAAGAACGTGATCGCCCTGGCCATCGGCGCCTCCGAGGGGATGGGGCTCGGAATTAACACGCGCGCCACGCTCATCACCAGGGGGCTCGCCGAAACGACCCGGCTGGGAAT
>CAYFQJ010000151.1:0-3460 GCA_964345205.1 uncultured Actinomyces sp.
CCCACCTGAAGCAATCAGGACAAACCGACCTCGCCAATATGGTGCAGTCGATGAACGTTGTGCCGGGGCAGGGCGTAGACATGGCTCAGCTGGGGATTATTCTCCTCACCGTGATTGGGCTGTATCTCGGTGCCGCACTTCTTGTGTGGGTGCAGGGCTACATCTTGAACCGGATTGTAGTGCGCGCCATGTGGCGGCTGCGCGAACGGATCGAGAAAAAAATCAACCAGCTGCCCATCAGCTATTTTGACAAGATGCGGCGTGGCGATCTCATTTCTCGCGTCACCAACGACGTCGACAACATTACGCACACCCTGCAACAGTCACTCTCGGGTGCCCTCACGGCCGTTTTCAGCATTATCGGCGTTCTAGCGCTGATGCTTTCGATCAGTTGGCAAATCACTCTCATCGTCTTGGCAGGACTGCCGCTGATGATGTTGATTTTCGGTGTTGTTGGGCCGCGTGCACAAAAGGCCTTCACCACACAGTGGACTAAAGTAGGGCGCCTGAACACCCGCGTTGAGGAATCTTTCTCGGGTCATGCGCTTATCAAAACGTTCAACCAGGACAAGAATTTCGAAGCAATTTTCGACGCCGAGAACGAAGAGCTGTACCGCGCCTCATTCCGTGCCCAACTTCTCTCGGGCGTCATGATGCCCTCGACCCAGTTCGTCGGCAACCTTGTTTATGTTGCGGTCGCGGTGATTGGTGGCGTGCTGGTTGCGGGTGGCTCGATGACACTCGGCAGTGTGCAGGCCTTCATTCAGTACGCGCAGCAGTTCAACCAGCCCATTTCGCAGCTGGGCGGTATGGCTGTTTCCGTGCAGTCAGGCGTGGCATCGACGGAACGTGTTTTCAAGATCCTGGATGCCCAGAATGAAAGTCCCGACCCCGACCACCCCGAGAAACCCAAACCGGGTGCTGGGAAGATCGTTTTCGATCACGTCAATTTCTCTTATGAACCAGATAAGCCGCTGATCACCGATCTGTCCTTCGAGGTCGAACCGGAACAAACTGTGGCGATCGTGGGGCCAACTGGCGCCGGTAAAACCACACTGGTTAACCTGCTGATGCGTTTCTACGAACTCAACGGCGGCAAAATCACGGTCAACGGCCAGAATATTGCTGACCTGACGCGACACGATGTCCGTGCTCGCACCGGAATGGTGTTGCAAGACCCGTGGCTTTTCTCCGGGACCATCCGTGAGAACATCCGCTTCGGTAATGAGCAGGCGACAGACGAAGAGATCGAAGCGGCCGCTAAGGCAACATACGTTGATCACCTCATCGATTCGCTTCCCGAGGGTTACGAAACAGAGCTGGACGAGGACGGAACGAATCTTTCCGCTGGTGAGCGCCAACTGCTCACCATTGTGCGGGCTTTTGTTTCTGAACCATCGATACTGATCCTCGACGAAGCCACATCCTCGGTGGACACGCGTACCGAACTTTTGCTTCAACAGGCAATGCAGGCACTGCGCACCGGGCGGACTTCATTTGTTATCGCTCACCGCCTCTCAACAATTCGTGACGCCGACCTGATCCTGGTGATGGAAAACGGCAATATTGTTGAGCAGGGTACCCACACCGAATTGGTTGAAGCCCACGGGGCCTACTGGAACCTTTACAACTCACAGTTCCAAGGCGGGGCCGAAGAGTAACCAGGGGGGGGAGCCGTAATCTCCCAACAACCGGGATCTGTGACGTTTTGGGCCAACGCATGGGGTGGGTTCAAATGAAAGTTCTTTACAAAGCGGAGCGGGGCGCTGCACCTAAACGACCATTACGGTTTAGGTGCAGCGCCCCGCCCGTTAAAGCTTGCCTCGGCTAGATAACCTGTGCGTCCATCCACCGGCGACGTTCGGCCCCATACTCTTGGAGTGAACGAACCGTGAAAGCATCACGCTGCTCAGCTTCGATCGCCAGAACGGCCAAACCGAAGTGTTGGATCGTGGTGACAATGGGGCGGTCCGCAGCAGTTGTCGCATTCCGGATCGCGTAGCCGTCCGAGCGGCTGTTTTCTTGGCCGCTGGGCGTATTCACGACCATGTCTATCTTGCCCGCCGAGATCAGATCAACGACGCTGGGGCTGTCGCCGACAGTTTCGGAAACTTTGGCGACAACCTCAACGGGGATGCCGTAGCGGCGCAGCACATCAGCGGTTCCCCCCGTGGCCATAATTTTGAAGCCGAGGCTGGTGAGGCGATCAACGGGGAAGACAATCGATCGTTTGTGGCGGTCAGCAACAGAAACAAAAATGGTTCCGCTGGTTGGGAGCCCACCGAAGGCTGCCGATTGTGCTTTGGCGAAAGCCGCCGGGAGGTGCAGGTCCAGGCCCATCACTTCGCCAGTTGAGAGCATCTCGGGTCCCAGAATATTGTCAACGACGCGACCGTCTGGTCGGCGGAAGCGTTTGAATGGCAGTACCGCTTCTTTGACAGCCAGTGGCGATGTCGGGTCGGTGACGGCAGCATCAACCTGGGGGAGGATCCCTTCAGAGCGCAGGTCAGCAATGGAGGATCCCGCCATCACTAAGGCAGCGGCCTTGGCCAGGGGCACGCCCGTGGCTTTGGCAACAAACGGAATTGTGCGTGAGGCCCGAGGGTTCGCTTCTAGAACATAAAGAACATCAGAGGAGATGGCGAACTGGATATTGATTGGCCCCCGCACACCCACCCCAGCGGCGATCTTTTCAGTCGCAACCCGTATACCGTCAATCACGGCCTGTGAAAGAGTCACCGGTGGCAGAATACAGGCGGAGTCGCCAGAGTGAATTCCGGCCTCCTCAATATGTTCCATCACGCCACCGAGGTACAGTTCCTGGCCGTCATAAAGCGCGTCGACGTCAATTTCGACGGCCTCATCGAGGAAATGGTCGATGAGAACGGGCGCGGGGAACGCACCATTGGGTTCGTCCGGGTACATTCGTACCGCATAGTTTTCCAACTGGGCCGGGCTGTAAACGATTTCCATCCCGCGACCGCCCAGAACGTATGAGGGGCGGACGAGGATGGGGTAACCAATTCGCTCAGCGATTTCTTTGGCCTGATGCAGGTTCGCTGCCACACCGAAGGCCGGTGCTGACAAGCCAGCGTCGAGGAGCACCTGGCCAAAGAGACCTCTGTCTTCAGCAGCATCGATCGCATCGGGGGTGGTTCCCAGGATCGGCACGCCAGCGGCCGCCAAATCCTGCGCCAACGACAGCGGCGTTTGCCCACCGAGTTGGACAATTACACCCTCAACCGGACCGGCAGCGAGTTCTGCGTTATAGACCTCCATGACATGTTCAAATGTGACCGGCTCGAAGTACAGGCGGTCGGCGGTGTCATAGTCGGTTGATACGGTCTCGGGGTTGCAGTTGACGATGACCGTTTCAAAGCGGTCTTGGAGAGCCATCGCAGCATGTACACACGAATAATCAAATTCGATTCCCTGACCAATGCGGTTCGGTCCGGACCCG
>CAYFQJ010000152.1:0-3448 GCA_964345205.1 uncultured Actinomyces sp.
CACTCGGATACGTGTGCGGCCCTCGGTGTCCCCGTGAGCGACGCCCACGACGCGGCGGCCGACGGGGTGATGACCATGAACCTTCTGACCAAGATGGTCGAGAAACACGAGTATCTGCGTTCTACTTCGGCCGCGGAGCTTCAGCAGTATCAGCGTGAACAGCATGCCTTGTGGGCGCAGAGCTTGGAAGACTGGCACCGCCGTCAGGGGCGCGACCGTTCGATTGATCCCGAGTGGTTCTAAGTTCCTAAAATTAAGTCACCCGCCGCTGCCTGAGAAGTTCAGGAGGGCGGGTGACTTAATTTTGAGTGAGTGAAACTATCTCAGAACGTTCCGCCTGTTCGTCGATAGTTGGGGGCCTGACTGGTGATAGCCACATCGTGCGGATGTGATTCACGCAAACCAGCCGAAGTGATCTGGATCAGTCGTGCACGTTTCTGTAGGTCTTCGATGGTGTTGGCCCCGGTGTAGAACATGGACTGGTGCAGGCCGCCGACCAGTTGGTAGACGTTATTGGCCAGCGTCCCCGAATAGGGTACTTGCCCTTCAATGCCTTCTGGGACCAGTTGATCGTCACTGGAAACCTCAGCTTGGAAGTAGCGGTCCTTCGAGAAGGACTTTCTTCCCCGCGAGCTCATGGCCCCCATCGACCCCATACCGCGGTAAGCCTTGTACTGTTTACCACCGGAGAAGACCAATTCACCGGGCGACTCTTCACAGCCGGCCAGGAGCGAACCCAGCATGCCCGTGTCCGCACCGCAGGTGAGCGCCTTGGCGATATCGCCAGAATACTGCAGCCCACCGTCAGCAATCAGTGGAACATCCGCGGGGATACAAGCCTTCGAAGCCATGTCGATCGCGGTGATCTGTGGAACTCCAATTCCCGCGACAACCCTGGTCGTGCAGATTGATCCCGGGCCAACACCGACCTTGATGGCATCGGCACCCGCATCAATTAGTGCCTGAGCGCCCTCCTGCGTGGCAACGTTTCCGCCGATCACGTCGATACCGGCGAACCCTGAATCTGCCTTGATTCGCTTGATCATATCCAGGGAAAGTTGCGCCCCACCGTTGGCGGTATCGACGACAAGAACGTCAACTCCGGCCTCGGCCAGGGCTTCTGCCCTTTCAACGGAATCTCCCCAGTAACCGACCGCAGCACCCACAAGGAGGCGCCCCTCCCCGTCCTTCGACGCGTCGGGGTACTGCTCGGTTTTCACAAAGTCTTTGACCGTAATCAGCCCGGCCAGTCTGCCTTCCGGATCAACTAGCGGCAGTTTTTCGATCCGATGCTTAGCTAAGAGGTCCTTAGCGTCGTCGCGAGAAATACCCGCCGGGCCGGTGATCAGCGGCATTTTAGTCATGATCTCGCCGACGCGAGTGGTCTCCCATTTGCGGGAGGGAAGGAAACGCAGATCTCGGTTCGTAATGATGCCCAGAAGAGTGTTGCTTTCATCAACGACCGGCAAGCCGGACACTTTGTAGTGCCCACAAAGCGCATCAAGCTGCGCGATCGTGGCGTCGATTCCAACGGTTACCGGGTCCTGAACCATTCCGCTTTCAGAACGTTTCACCCGACGAACCTGATCAACTTGATCTTTGACCGCCAAGTTGCGGTGGATGATGCCGATTCCACCCTGCCGGGCCATCGCAATCGCCATACGCGCCTCGGTGACGGTATCCATGGCTGCTGAGACCAGCGGCACTCGTAAACGGATATTTCTCGAGAGGCGGCTCGAAGTGTCCACCTCTGAAGGAACGACGTCTGTAACTTCCGGAAGAAGTAGGACGTCGTCGTAGGTCAGCCCAATTCCAACAAACTTGTCATCACGGTAGTGCCCCATAGAGCAAGTATAGTACCCACCTCGGGAAACAATGTCCGCGCCGTCCAATCTCACAGCCACGCACGAGAATGTGTGTCAGCCCACAAGAATTTCTGCTGAGTATTTATTTACCTGATCTCGGCGGCAAAAAACCGCGGCGGGGGCATCGGGGACGAACCCCAGAACCCGAGGACCTCCGAGCGAGAGCGGCACCATAGCACCGAACACCTGGGACGATGGGCCCGACTTGGGACAGTCGGGCCCAAAAGCCCAGTCCACCAACACCCCCCGATTCAGAGAGGCACCTCCGTTTTGTGTGCACGAGAACTCGCCCAATCGACAGACTTCAGTGCCATATTTATAGGCCCCATTGTTTGCAGATCAGAGCGGATTTTTTATGGGTAAAGCGAATACAAGAAGTGTCTTTCCGTCATATCACACACTGGACATGGCAGATGGCAAGAAAACCCTGACACTTTCGGAAACGTTTCCGCACATCGGCAGGGTACTGCGGCAAACCTCAGCCAGAACACGGGCCAAACCGCGCGCCCCACGACCTTCCGGCCGCACTGTTCGCGAGTCCAATCTTCAACGGAAAGTCAAAACCGCGTCACGCGCTCGCGAGACGCAAATCAAACCCGACCCCGTTTGTCAACATTCTTGGGCAGATTGTTACAAGCTGTAGGCAATTTGTAAATCGTGACTATCATCAGCTATTCTATGACCAGTTGCCGAACTGTACCGGCTAACAACACTGAGAGGAACGGAAGCTAATGTCGAAACAATCCCGTCTCCCCGGCCCCCTGATGGACAAGTGGGATTGGCAGTACGAAGGAGTCTGCCGAGACCTGGACACTGAAAAGTTTTTCCACCCTGAAGGGGAACGCGGCGCTTCACGACGACGTCGAGCAGCCACAGCCAAAGCGATCTGCGGAACATGTCCCGTAATGGAGCAGTGTCGCTCCCACGCCCTAGCTTCTCGAGAACCCTATGGTATTTGGGGAGGCATGACTGAGGAGGAACGTCGAGATTACTTCGATGCTGAGAAGGCAGCGTACCAGGCTTCATAAGCATCACTACGCGGTTTGAGGAGGGTTCGGCGATTCCGTTGGGCCCCTCAAGCTATGCGCGGCCAAGCTGGCACGTGATTAAAAGTAATCGCCCCGCACCTCAAGTGGCGCGGGGCGAACTTTACGCTCAGGATCTACGCGAGCTTCGCCAGAACGTCGCGTGCCGAGAGCACCAGGTATTCAACACCTTCGATAGTGACTTCGGTGCCGCCGAAGCGGCTGTAAATTACGGTGTCGTCCACCGCGATGTCCATTGGGACGCGGTTTCCCGAGTCATCGATACGTCCGGGGCCCACAGCCAGAACTTTGCCCTGCTGGGGTTTCTCGGTGGCGGTATCGGGCAGAACCAGACCAGAAGCGGTAGTTTTCTCCGCATCAACCTGGCGGATCACAATGCGGTCCTCGAGAGGACTGATGGAGATAGGCACAGTCGCACTCCCTTTCTCTAAATATTCTCAGAGCCTGTTGTGAACGCCCTGCCGTCGCGGGGGTCAAGGCGAATCGATCGGCAATTATCGGGCGGCCAATACCGCCTTCGGACCCAGTTTATGCCTC
>CAYFQJ010000153.1:0-3437 GCA_964345205.1 uncultured Actinomyces sp.
GACCTGACCGTTTTCTTGAGCCGCTTCGAGAACACCGGACGCACCCGTGTCTAGGAGTGGGAAGAGCAGCCCGGCGTCTTCACGGAGCAGGCTGCGGGCAAAAAGCCGCACGGTGTTCGCGTCGGCACCGGCTTCGACTGTGGGACTGCCGGGGCCCCAACCGATGTTGAGGATTGCCTTGCCGCGAACCTCGTTGTAGCGTTCAATTCCTTTGGTGAACCCGTGGGCCGAATGGTAGCGCGAGGTATCGCCGTCCTCTAAGACCGTGCCGGTGAGTCCGGTGGGGGTCATGGCTGCTGCCGCGTAGCCCGCCAGGAAGGAAACACTGCCACCGTCGAAAGAGGCGACCCCGATATTGGAGGCGCCCTCGACTTCTTCCCCATCGATGAGAACAAAGTAAGTTTCGGGACGTTCAGCGGCACCGGCGATGATCTCGGCGTGAGCCGCTTCGCCTACGCCCATAATTAGGTTACACCGCTGGCCGATGAGACTCGCGACGCCGCCTTCTGGGTCATCCAGATAAGCGACCGCAGTTGCGACCCCGACCTCTTTGGTTCCCCGGTCCAAGCCTTTTTCGGCAAGCGCCTCGGCCGAGGCCGTATTCGCCGTTTCGGTTTCTAAGAGTAGGCAGGCGTTCACGTCCAGCGGTGACAGCGCCTCGGCGGTCGATTGGGCCCCTCCGGATTGTTCCGGACCGGCCTGTGATCCCCCGTTAGGCGCACTACAGCCTGCAAACAGCACACCGGCAACGGCGGCGATAGTCACAAAACGAAATTTGGTTTGCATTCTTCTCTCCTGATGGCGGCGTCGAACACTGCTGATTTTCGAAGCAACACCGCACCTACTGCTGGACCCCTGGAAGTTACCGTCCCCTTGAGTGTATGCCGGGGAAAACTGAATCTACTATAGGTACTGCTGCTTCCCCGACGCATTGAGTTGATCGACGACGTCTTTGACCTGTTGAGCTGCCTGCCGGGTGGTCACAAGCACCGCATCGGCCGTTTCCACCACGACGGCATCGGGAATTCCCACAACCGCCACCAACCTTTCGGAACCATCCGGTTGCATAACCAGAGGTTCAGGGGCGTCGACGGTAATAACCTGTGAATCGGTAGAAGCGTCATGGCGCAGGCGAGCAACTGCCTCGAAATCGCCAATATCGGACCAGCCCAGATCTTCGACCGGTCGAACCACCGCTACTTTCCCTTCAGCTGCTAGTGGTTCTGCCAAAGCATAGTCAATGGCAATGCGGGTGAGGGAATCCCAATCGTTACGATCCAAGCGGCCGGATTCGCCCTCGTCGATCAGGTGCTGCATCTGGTTAGCGGCCATGCGGCGCAACGTCTCGTCCATCACCGGCAGCTGGTTGGCCAGAGCCTGCGTGATGGTGCTGGCCTTCGAAACAAACATGCCCGCGTTCCACAAATAGGAGTCCGCGACGTACTTAGCTGCGGTCTCGGCATCGGGTTTCTCGACGAAACGTTCAACGGGGAACAGTGTGGGGTCTTCGGGGAGCGGCTCGAGCGCGGTCTCGATGTAACCGAAACCGGTCGAAGGCTCTGTGGGGGTGATTCCCACAGTCGTCAAATAGCCTTTTTGGGCGCCGACGACAGCAGACTGGACCGCCGCTGCGAACGCCTCCTGGTTGTCGATCAGGTGGTCTGCCGCGAAGGACCCCACAATCGCTTCGGGGCCGTAGAGTTCCTGAATGTTGTAGGCCGCAATACCTATCGCCGCCATCGAGTCGCGAGGGCTTGGCTCCACAATTATTTCACCCGGAAAAGTGTCGCCATCACCGTCACCACTGAGTTCCGGTAGCTGGCGGCAAACCTCGTCATAGTGGGCGGCCCCGGTGACTACAGTGATGGTCAAGGACAGCGGTCGGAGCCGCGCAAAGGTTTCCTGCAATAAAGTCTTGCCTGTTCCCACCGGGTCTAAAAGAAACTTAGGGTGCCCTTGACGGGACAGTGGCCACAAACGTGTTCCAGCCCCACCGGCGGGAATAATGGCGTGGAGAACAGGTAACATTATTGGGACCTTTCGCTGGTTTATAGCCAAATCCGGGCCCGATCCTAGTAGGTAACGGGCCCGGATTCGAAGAAATTAGTCTTCGGTGTCGGTTTCTGTGGCTTCCCCGACCTCTGCCTCTGCTTCTTCCAGTTCAGGTTCGGCAATCTCGCTCAGTTCCACGACCGAGACGATATCGCGTGCCTCATCAACTTCGGTGGTTACACCGGCAGGCAGCTTCAGATCGCCAACGCGGATGATACTGCCGGCGGTGAGGCCTTCGATATCGACTTCGATTGTCTCTGGAATGTCGGTGGCAGGCGCCGAAACCAAGAGCTCGAACTCTTCTTGCTGGTGCTGAGTACCGGCAGCACTCTCGCCGATCAGGACCAACGGAACCAGAACTTCGACCTTTTCACCCTTGCGGACGACCTGCAGGTCAACATGCAGAATATCGCGGCGAACCGGGTGCACCTGGACTGATTTGACCAGGCACATCTGTTCGTTGTCGTCGCCGTACTTGACAGTCACAACAGCGTTAGCACTGTCCTTGACGATCAGGAAAACTTCGTGTCCGGGAAGATCCAGGTGTACCGGATCGATACCGTGTCCGTACATGACGGAGGGGACCAGACCGGCGCGGCGCGCACGACGAGCGGGACCTTTACCGGTTTCGGCGCGAACATTCGCCAGGAGGACGTTTACTTGCTCAGACATTTGTGTTCCTTTCGGGTGAATCAACAGTGTTCCAACCCGACGATGGCGCACACACACAGCCATCGACCCTGTCGATAACGGAGATTTGACTCCCTCGCCGGGGTAACTCACCTAGAATAGCCGACTTTTAGTTACACATCTGCCCCACGGCGAAACCGTGAGGCAGATGACAATCCTTGAGCCCGATTCAGGCTACATTTCGACTTTCGTCCGACTAGGCCACGCCATCATCAAACATCGACGTGACCGAACCGTCCTCGAATACCTCTTTGATCCCGCGGGCCAAGAGCGGCGCGATCGACAGTACTGTCAGCTGCGGGAAGCGCTTCTCGTCAGTAAGCGGAAGGGTATCGGTAATGATCACTTCGCTGGCGCCCGACTCGGAGAGGCGCTGCGGAGCCGGATCGGAAAGCACACCGTGAGTGGCGGCGACGATCACGTCTGAAGCCCCCTCCTGGTACAGCACCTTGACGGCCTCCGCAATGGTTCCACCCGTATCAATCAGGTCATCGACGAGGACGCACTGGCGCCCCCTGACGTCACCAACTACACGGTTAGCGACCGCCACATTAGGTTGGGTCACGTCCCGGGTCTTGTGGACAAAGGCGAGGGGGCAGTTGCCCAGCTTCTCGGACCACTTTTCAGCAACTCGGATACGGCCGGCATCGGGAGAGACAACCGCGACGTTCTCGGGGTCGATCCGATTCTTCACG
>CAYFQJ010000154.1:0-3434 GCA_964345205.1 uncultured Actinomyces sp.
GGAGAGCAGGCTGATGGGCTCGTCGATATTGGCGACCTTCACGTCGTACTCTTTAACCAGTTTCTTGCTGGCGGCGCGAACAGCTCGCGGAGTAACGAACGGCCCGGAGGAAAGCGCGTCCAGTGAGGGTAGAACCAAGTTATCAGCGACCGAATGTTCCAGCACGAGACCTTGGGCGCGTCGATCCTCAGGGATGAGGGCCACACCGCGGGAGGTCGCATGTGCAACACGACGCCCCTTGATCTCTTCACCGCAGACAGTGAGCGTGCCCCCACGGATAGGGGCCTGTCCGGCAATAATGCGGGCAAATTCAGTTCTTCCGGAGCCCATCAGCCCCGCCAGTCCGAGGACGGAACCGCCCTGGACCGAGATGGTCACGCCCGTGAGGACGTTCCCATCGGTAATACCTTCAGCCTCAAGCAGCATAGGGGCATCGGGTTGTGGTTCTCGTGGTTGGTAAACCAGATCGCGCGCCAACTGCTTCCCGATAATCGCTTCCACAATTTCGGCGGAGGTCACATTAGCAATCGGTTCGGTCATGACCACGTTGCCGTCCCGAAGAACGGTGATGCGGTCTGACACTCGGCGGATCTCGTCCATCCGGTGCGAAATATAGACAATGGAAATCCCCTGGTCACGAAGGCGTCGTATCAGCCGGAACAGGTTCTCCACTTCATGTTTCGCGAGTGACGCCGTTGGCTCATCCATGATGAGGACGCGGGCGTCTTTAGACAGTGCTTTAGCTATTTCAACTAGCTGCCAGTAGGCGGTGCCCAGTGACTCTAAGCTGGCCTTCGGGTTGATGTCGACACCCAACTCATCAAAGATCTGCTGCGCCTTCTTCTCGGCGACCCGATCGTTGATGAAGCCACCACGACCCACCAGCTCATTATTGAGGAAGACGTTCTGCGCCACCGTCAACGATGGCACCAGCGAGAACTCTTGGAAAACCATGCCGATCCCAGCAGCTTCTGCATCGGCAGTGCTGTTGATAACGACCGGTTTACCGTCGACCACAATTTCACCTGAAGTAATGGGGTAAACCCCCTGCAGGATTTTCATGAGAGTGGACTTACCAGCTCCATTCTCGCCTGCTAGAGCGTGTACCTCGCCCGCCTCCAGCTCGAAGTTAACTGATTTCAGCACCTCGACAGGCCCGAAGCTTTTCACAACGTCGCGCATTTGGATGACGGGCGGGGTATACGCGACCGCTGAGCGGCTAGTTGTCATCTCGCTCTACCAAAGGAACCTTGACCCATTCGCCCGTTACACCGGACTGGAGGATCGCATCATCGACGAGGGCGGCCTGATAGCCGTCCGCGAAGTCAGGGCGCACCTGGCCACCTTCGGCCACAGCGGTGACGACCTCATACGTTTCGATGAACTTGGTTTCACCGTAACCGATCCCCAGCGCGGGAATAGGCCACAGGTTTTCACCGTACGGATGGTTCGGACCGGTGTAAATGGTGCGGAAACCACGGCGGTCAGCCGGATCAGCCTTGAAAGCTACCTGCAGCTCATCACGGTTTTCGTAGTTGAAGAAAATTGAACCTTCAGTGCCGTGAATTTCAAAGGTGATGAAGTTGTTGCGACCCCAAGCGTTGCGGGTCGCTTCAATTGATCCAACCGCACCATTGGCGAAACGCACCAGCGAAATTGCTTCGTCATCAACATCGACAGGTTCGCGTGGCCCTTCACTGGTTTCAGCTGCCCCAAGAGCATCGAAACCGCTGGACTGCACGGGGCGATCCTTAACGTAGGTGGAAACTATCGAGTTGACTTCACTGATTTCACCCACCAGATAGCGAGCCATATCAACAACGTGTGAACCAATATCGCCCACAGCGCCAGATCCGGCGAACTTCTTCTGGAAACGCCAGCTGAGCGGCGAGTTCGGGTCAGCACTCCAATCCTGCAGGTAGGTGCCTCGGAAGTTCAGGACCTCCCCAATGGCGCCCTCATCAATATATTTCTTGGCGAGGACGACAGCTGGGGTGCGGCGGTAGTTGAACGCAACCGCATTGACAACGCCGGCGTCCCGCACTGCGCCGAGCATTGCTTTGGCTTCTTCAACTGTGGGTGCCAGCGGCTTCTCACAGATGATGGCCTTGCCAGCTTTGGCGGCCGCGATGGCCACTTCAGCGTGCAGGTGGTTGGGCGTAGCGATATCTATCAGGTCGATGCTGGGGTCGTCGATAACTTCCTGCCAGTTCGACGTGGAGTTTTCCCAGCCGTAACGCTGTGCGGCGTCACTGGCTAGCTCGTCAGTAGCTTCAACGATAGTTTTGCGAACCGGCACTGCTTTAGTGGGCCAGAAGAACATTGGCATTGCGGCGTAGGCAAGCGAGTGGGCTTTACCCATGAACCCGCCGCCAATCATTGCGACATTGATCTGTTTCATGATTTCAATCCATCCAGTTTCAGATTTGGTGGTTACTTATTGGCTTCGCGGGCTTCGTACGCCTCAACGATTTCAACCGGGGGCGCCGAGTGGTACACGGTTTCCCAAGCCTCAAGGATGTTGTTCTGGTCAACAGGCAGCGAACTCAGCGCAATGTAAGCAGGCAGATCGACACCGAGGAAGCTGAGCGCAGCTACCCGAGCTTCGGTCACACCCTGGTCGTAGGGAACCTGGGCACCCAGACCGATGATCATTTCGCCCTTGGCCAGCTGAATAGCAACGTTGGTGCCGAGGTCTTCAGTAGCGATCTTGAGGTCGGTGCGTCCGTTTTCGCGGGCTGCAGCCATGACGCCTTCAGCGGGAACATCCCACACGGCCCACATGCCATCCAGATCCGGGTAACGAGTCAGCATCGCGTTGGCGGCACCCTGAGCTTCACCTGCAAGGTCCTTACCGGGGATGCCCTGTTCCTGAACTACTTCAATTTCGGGGAATTCCGTGGTGATGGTATCCATGAAACCTTCGTGGCGCTGGGCCGTGACGAAGAAGTCAGCTTCGTGGTAGACAACACCGATCTTGCCTTTACCGCCAAGTTCGCGGGCCAGCAGGTAAGCGGAAGTTACACCGTTACCGTAGTTATCGGCCGAAACCATTGAGACGTAGTCTTCGCCGGCAACCATGCCTTCAGGAACGTTGTCCATGAAGACCAGGGTGATGCCCGCATCCGCAGCGGCCTTGTAAGCGCTGGCGGTGGCGACCACGTCAGTGGGAATCGAGAAGATAATATCGGGATCCTGAGCCATAACGGTCTCGAGGTCGGAAACCTGCTTGGCAGGGTCGAAGTTGGCGTCAGTGGTGGCGATGACCTTGATGCCCAGGCGGTCTAGTTCCGCGTTGAGTCCAGCGATCTGAGCATTGGCCCAGTCGTTGCCGCCGTAGTGCATGACGATGGCGGCGGTCAGCCCCATCTCTCTAACCTCAGCGACCTGTTCGTCCGTCATGTCCGCGACAGATGCGGGGGACGGATCTTCGC
>CAYFQJ010000155.1:0-3385 GCA_964345205.1 uncultured Actinomyces sp.
GCTCATTTGGTCGCCCACTCCGTATGTACACCACCCAAGCGCTAGCTCCGACAGGTCCCCGGTCCCAACCACAATGCCGCCCTCATGATTGGCCAGACGGAAAAGGTAGTCGGTGCGCAGCCCGGCCTGGACATTTTCGAAAGTCACGTCGTACTGTGCGGCACCCGTACCCGCGGGATGCCCCATAGTTTCCAACATGGCCTGAGCGGTTGGAACAATGTCCAGCTCGTGGAAAGTCGCCCCGATGAGGTGACTGAGTTTCTCGGCGTTTTTTCGGGTTTTGTCGCTGGTGCCGAAGCCGGGCATTGTATACGCCAAAATGTCACTGCGAGGGCGACCCAGCATATCCATGGTTTGTGCGGCGACGAGGAGGGCGTGGGTTGAATCTAAACCACCGGACACTCCGATCACCAGTTTGGGCTGGCCGATGGAAGTGACACGACGCGCCAGGGCATTCGCCTGGATGCTGAAAGCCTCCGCACAGTCGGAGTCGCGCTCGGCGATATCGGCGGGCACGAAGGGGAATTGCACTACCTCGCGCCGGAGGGGCCCCGCCGCGGTTTCCCCGATTTCGACGTCAACGATCGCAACTGACCCCGGTTCGGATGCCCTCACATTAGCGTGGAAGGTTCCCTGGTGAACGCGCTGATGGGTGATGGCTTCAAGGTCAATATCGGCAACGGTAATTGTGGGGCCCAGCTCAAAACGAGGCGATTCTGCCAGCTTGGTACCCAGTTCGAAAATCATCCCCTGCCCGTCCCAGGCGAGGTCATTCGAGGATTCACCGAACCCGGCGGAAGCGTAGACATAGGCCCCGAGGGTCGTTGCCGACTGAGCCTGGGCGAGCAGCTCGCGGCGTCGTTCGCGGCCCACAGTGACAGGCGAGGCCGAAAGGTTGGCGATAATTGTCGCTCCCTGCAGCGCGGCCTCAGCCGATGGTGCGACGGGCAGCCACAGGTCCTCACAAATCTCGGCAGCCAGTTGGAAACCGGGGAGGTCACTGGCACGCAACTGTACGGGGCCGAACGGCACTGGTGACCCCTTAGAGCCTGGTAGCACATACTGGTAGGTCTCGCCGTCCCCCGCGGCGAAGTAACGCTGTTCGTAGAACTCGGCGTAGTTCGGCAAATACCGTTTCGGGGTGACCCCCAGGATTTCCCCGCGCTGCATGTAAACGGCACAGTTATAGAGGGCGCCCTGGAACATCAGCGGTGCCCCCACGACGAGTATTGTTGCCAGCTCAGCTGTTGCTGCCGCCAACTGGTTGAGGGCGTCCTGAACCGCGCGGAGCAGGTGCTGCTGGGTGAAAAGGTCCCCCAACGAGTAGCCGCTGAGGCTCAACTCAGGAAAGACCGCGACAACACATCCCTGTTCAGCGCAGGTTGCAGCTGCCGAGGCGATTTCTTCGGCATTGGCGGCGGGATCCCCCAAATGCACGGGGACCGTCACCGCGGCGACGCGGGCAAGTCCGTAATCCGAAAGTGTGCTCACGTCACTCCTTGCCGAGGGGGCCTAGTTTATTGTGGGGACCGGACAGCCTCCACCCCCGGTTCCCTCTCAGTTTAGACCAGCGTCATCGCCTGTTTGGCGATAGCCAGTTCCTCATTGGTGGGGACAACCATAATGCGGACTGTTGAACCGCGACGCGAAATGGTCAGGGGGTCCCGCACCCGCTGGTTGTTGGCTTCTTCATCGATCTCAACACCGAAGAAGGACAGGCGTTCACAAACTTCGCGGCGCAGGTCCACTTCGTTCTCGCCGACTCCGGCGGTGAAAGTGATTACGTCGACACCGCCCATTTCAGCGGTGTAGGCGCCGATGTATTTGACGATGCGGTTTACGTAAATGTCGAGGGCTTCCCGCGCTCGCTGCCGGGCGGCGTTATTACCCGAACGCACCATTTCTCGCACAGCGCGCATGTCGTTGTCACCGGTGAGACCCTTCAGGCCGGACTTCCGGTTCATCAGTTCGTCAATTTCGTCGATACTCATCCCGGCGACCCGATACAGGTGGAAAACGACCGCGGGGTCAATGTCTCCGGTACGAGTACCCATGACGAGGCCCTCAAGTGGGGTCAGCCCCATTGAAGTGTCGATGGCCTGGTCCCCAACTATGGCCGAGGCCGAAGCTCCGTTGCCCAGGTGCAGAACGATCTGTTTCAGGTCCCGACCTCCCAGGATCTGCGAAACGCGGTTCGACACGTACTGGTGGGAGGTTCCGTGAGCGCCGTAGCGACGGATCGAGTATTTATCGGCCACGTCGCGGTCGATGGCGTAAAGTGCGGCGCGTGGAGGGAGATCGCGGAAGAAAGCGGTGTCAAAAACGGCTACCTGTGGGATATCGGGCAGCAGCTTCATGGCGACTTCCACACCCATGAGGGCGGCAGGGTTGTGCAGGGGGGCGAGTGATGACATTTCTTCGATCAGGCGGATTACCCGGTCGTCGATGATGACCGGACCGTCGAAGTAGTTGCCGCCCTGAACGATGCGGTGTCCGACAGCCACAATATTGGCCTCGTCGAGGGAGGGGCCGACCTCTTCAAAAAGGTCGAGAACCATTCTCATCCCAACTTCGTGGTTAGGAATTGGTTCGTTGACGTCAACCTCTTTGAGGGAGTATCGGTGGTGAATGTGCCCGATGGGTTCACCGATTCGTTCAACTAAACCCGAGGCCATGGCGTGGCCACTGACCGGGTCAACCAGCTGGTACTTCAGTGATGAGGAGCCCGAATTGATCACCAGGACTGTGTGCACCATTAATTTTGCCCTTCTGCTTGTGCCTGAACTGCGGTTATTGCCACCGTGTTCACGATGTCTTCTACTTCTGCTCCGCGGGAGAGGTCGTTGATTGGACGACGGAGGCCCTGCAGCACCGGGCCGACAGCCACGGCACCCGAGGAGCGTTGCACCGCTTTGTAACCAATATTTCCGGCATTAAGGTTGGGGAAAATCAGGACATTAGCGTTCCCCGCCACTGCAGACTCCGGGGCTTTTGCCGCAGCTACCACCGGGTCAACGGCTGAGTCGTACTGCAGGGGACCCTCGATCGGAATCTCTGGTGCCAGTTCCCGTGCCTTCGCCGTGGCAAGGGCAACGGCGTCCACATCGGGTCCCGAGCCGGAACCTCCAGTGCTGTATGACAGGAGCGCCACCCGCGGATCGATACCGAACTGTTTGGCGGTTTGTGCCGAGGAGACAGCGATCTGTGCCAACTGGTCGGGGGTGGGGTTCGGGGTGACAGCACAGTCACCCATGACCAGCACCCGGTCCGCCATCAGCATGAAGAACACCGAGGAGACCGCCGAGACACCGGGCGCGGTCTTAATGATTTGGAAGGCCGGAACAATCGTATTGGCCGTCGTGTGTGTGGCGCCGGAAACCATGCC
>CAYFQJ010000156.1:0-3353 GCA_964345205.1 uncultured Actinomyces sp.
GGGCCGGTCGAGGTCGAGGGCGCGAGCACGGTGAACTCTCATGTAACTCACCCTGCCCGCTTGGGGCCGCGGTGGCTGCCGAAAGGCTTTCAGATGTGGAAATATCAGTTTGAGCCAGCTGTGGATGAGGGCGGAGGTGACCACTTTCACCTCCCAGCACGACCCGGGTTTCACAGTGAGGTCCCAGAACCTGCTAAGTTTGTTCTTGGATTCGTAGCCGGGTCGGGCTGTGAATCTGTTTCAGGTCGTTTGCGGGGTGCCCCACGCCCCAGTCCCGGCACTGACTCACCCCTCACCGACCGTAGAGCAACAATTTTCCCTGAGGAGAGTCTGCAAGTGGCGAATATTAAGTCGCAGAAGAAACGTAACCGCACGAACGAGAAGCGCCGGATCCGGAACCAGGCTGTGAAGTCTGAACTGAAGACCCTGATCCGCAAGACTCGTGAAGCTGTTGAAGCTGGCGATAAGGATCTGGCTGTTAAGAACCTACAGGTGGCAGCCCGTAAACTGGACGTTGCCGTCTCGAAGGGCGTCTTGCACAAGAACCAGGCCGCAAACCGCAAGTCGCGTTTGGCCAAACGTGTGAATTCGCTGGGCTAGATTCACCCAGGCGGGTTTATTTAGGCTTCAATGGGGGTCACTGAAAAGTGTCCCCCATTTTTGCTCTTAAAATGCCCGCCGCGAGCCCAACCTGTTTCGTTCGGGCCCAACTGGCATCAACGGCGCCGAGCTCGGATTCTGCTGATTTCAATAATGCAGCGCTCGACGGCTCCGACCGGATCCCGAGATGCTCCCTTGACATCTTCATCTGCTTTGGCCACCAAAATGATGGCCGCCCCCAGCGCTTCCGGGGTCCACCCGCGGGCGCTGCGCCGAGCCCGGTCTACCTGCCACGGCGGCATTCCCAACTCGGCTCGACTGACCCCCGGAACCATC
Organism: uncultured Actinomyces sp.; assembly: GCA_964345205.1. Classification (GTDB taxonomy): domain Bacteria; phylum Actinomycetota; class Actinomycetes; order Actinomycetales; family Actinomycetaceae; genus Scrofimicrobium. The sequence goes on from CAYFQJ010000156.1 coordinate 937, forward strand.
ACTTTGGCGATATCGCGAAGCTTCTGGGCAATCGCCGACACCAGAAGAATCGGCACCACTCCGGACTGCGTTGCCCGTCGCGCCAAGAGGACCGCTCGCGGCCCCTCTCCGTCCGCCACCGCATCGGCAACTTCAAAACCGGTGGTGTCGATACGCCCCGCGTAGTAGGCACTGACGGCCTCAGCGCTGACGGTCCCGCCGTTGTCGTCAAGGAGTTGGCGGATGGTCCCGAGCAGCTCGTCAGCGTCATCGCCGACAGCATCCACTAATTTCTGCGCCGCGTCGTTGGGAACGGTACCGCGCCGATAGGCGGCCTCGTCGGCAATCAGCTCTAACCGGTCAGCGCGTTTCTTGGGGTGCTCGGCACTGTAAGTGGCCCCGGCTTTCTTCGCCGCGTCGGCCAGTTTCTTCCCGCGGTTCCCGCCGCGGTGGTGCAGCAGAAGCACCACATCCGGTTCCGGATCATCGAAGTAATCGATGAGGTCGGCGACCAGATCATCCGAGGCCGCATCGACCTCGTTAATCTGGATGATTCTGCCATTTCCAAAAAGGGAGGGAGAAGACCAGGCCTGGAGTTGACCGGGAAGATACTGCGAGGCTGAGACCTCTGTCAGTTCGCGGTCCGGATCACTCGCGAGGGCCGATTGGCGCAGGTGAGCGAGGGCGCGGTCGGCAATGGTGGCGCTGGGGCCGCGGACCATGGTGATCGGGGAAAGTTTGAGGTCCCGCAATTTGAGGGCGGAGGGAGGTTTGTTGGCCGCAGAACGCCGGTTTTGACTCACAGAGGGCTCCTTAGCTCTTCGACGATTTGGGGCCGCATCTACACTCGACGACACCTCACTCCCCCAAACTTAGCAGCCGCGACGCCGAAACTGCGCCCCGCAAAATAACGGAGGCTGGACACGCACCGGTTTCCTGGCGTGTGCCCAGCTGTGTTGCCCAGTCGGCCTTTAGGCGTTGGCGGTGCGGCGAATCTGTATCCGCCAGCGCTCAGGACCCCGATCCAAATATTGGGTTTGGAAAGTGCCGCCGTAGAACTGGTTGAGCTGGTTCAGCATCGGAACCGGGTCATGGGTAGCTGAAATGACCATGACTGCTCGGGGGCGAAGCGAATCAATGGCCCCGAAAATTGCCGCGTGCCGAACAGCGTGGGGAATGGTTTGCACATCCACCTCTGGCAGCGCTTCTTCGTGGCAACCACAGCCGCAACTACCCGTGCCTGGCTGGTCACCTAAACCCTCTGAAAAACTTTGGATGGCGCGAGCCGCGTTCTTCATCGCCCAGGGACAGTCAGCTTTGGCGAAGGCCGACCTCGCATACATGGCGCCGACGGGTGAAGGCAAAGATCAGATTGACGACATACTGATGGGTTCGAACCTGTTCCTCGACGCGAAATTGGAAGAGGCAGCGGAATGGTCGCTGCGGACCTCCAACGCCTGCCCAGAGAACCCCCTAGTTTCCGGGGCTTCGCGTCACGTCTATACCGCTGCAATGTCGCTGGGACTCATGGGCCGAATGAAGGAATTTGACGAACACATCCAGCGTGCGCAGTCGCTGCTCCACGCCGACCTGAGCCTGCACTACCTGGTGGGGGCATTCTCATTTGCCGCCCACGTCTACGCCGCCCGGAGCATGTGGGACCGCGCCAATGTACTGGCCGATAAGGCCAAGAGCCTCGGCTCATCACAACCCATGCGAGTCGGCTATCCGTCGCCGGCCGCGAAAACTGTCGCCGAGGGACATCGGCGTGACGGTGCCTTGAGCATTTGGCGGGCAGCGCACGACGATCAGTCCAGCGGGATGATCGCGAATGCGGTTGTTTTGGGCACCAGCGCGGCCAGCCTCGACGTTTCGGCTTCCGACCCTTCAGTGATGCAGGGGTGGATTGGGAAACCGATAGTGCCCTGCTGAATTAGCTGGTCGAATATTCTGTTTCTATCGCCGGGAATGACAATGAAGCGACGCTGAAAAACATAGCGCCGATGACCGCGAAGAAACTGCGGCTCACGGCAACGAGCGCTGGGAGTCGGGTGGCCGCGAACCTCTATTTGAGTGGGGAACCGGCGGCGCCACCGCCCTCGTCGATAAGATCTGGACGGATGTTATCGGGGTCGAACGCGGCCTATTAGGTGTGCTCACCTCGATGATTTCCACCATTAGGCTGACCCGGAGGGAACGAGAAATCGCCGGACTTCTCGGCGCCAACGCCAGCAGCAATCAGATCGCTCGCAACTTACTGTTGTCGCCGCGAACTGAGCAGCACATTTTGCGGGCATACAAGAAACTGGGTATTTCTAACCGTTCTGACCTGGCTCGAATTGCCCGCACCTGGTTCGAACCTTTCATTGGCGCCACCGGCCTGTGAGTGCGGCTCAGTTCGAGGCGGGTGACTGGAAATATTTCTTGTCGATTCGACG